>JBDTNA010000011.1:0-21803 GCA_039933985.1 Gemmatimonadales bacterium
CTTTCAGCGCGCGAATCAACGGATCGACTGCACTTGCAGGTTCGGAAAGCCCTAGACCGAACGCAGCGACCTCGCGCACCGCCTGCGATTCCGATGTAAGTCTGGTGATCAATCCCGCGTCGACTGCTGGAGTTCCTTTGCGTCCGAGAATTCGAATCGAGATTTCGCGCACGCACGGATCGTCGGAGGCAAGCGAGCTGAGAAGGAGATCGATATCCGTGGCAGGCAGCTTCGAGTCGCGTCCTTCGTAGTCGCGCAGCGAAACTGTCATCGGCAACGGAGTTGCAGGGGCATCCGCTCCATCTCCCCAACCCCATCCGCGCAGCGACTGCGCAGCGAGCGAGCAGATTATCGGCGGGGCTCCGCGCGCCGCAGCGAGAAGTGCCGTCACGTCGATCGCCGAGCGCTCATCGCTCATCGCCGACTCTTCGCCCAAGTTGCCAGAGACTTCAGGCAAAGTCGCATCGGCAACTCCGCCGCCGTTGCGCGTGGACAGGAGCACGGCTGCCACGATCACTCCGAAAACTTTCATCATTGTCGCTCCTTTCATCTGGCTCATGGCCATTTTGCGAGAAATGTAGGTTGAAAAATCAGCACTACCGGTCAAAAAACGGGCGCGTCCGTCGTTCGACGCGCCCGGTATTTCAGGCGCGTATCACGGGTAGGGACGCGGCTCCGGCCACGGCCACGGCCACGGTCCAGCTGCATTCCCGCCAGCGAGCGCGCGAATAGCCATCTGCTTGATCTTTGGATCTGATGATGTCAGCAAACCCCGTATCGCATCGACTGACTTCTCGCCGAGTGCTGCCAGAGCGCGGATGTACGCGATCTGAAGATCCTTGTTCTGCTCTGTCTTCAACGCCGCGTTCAGCGCCGGCGCAGTCGAAGGATCCTCGGCCTGATACAGAACCCACGCCGCGAGCTCGCGTACTTCGGGACTTGGATCGCGCAGCATCGCGACCGCCTGACCAGGTACTTCGCGCGGCTCGATCGATCCAATCGCCCACAGGGCGCGCATGCGGACGCCTCTGCTCGCGTCGGACAATGCGGCGGCGAGCGCACTTACACCTTCCTTGTCGCCAAGACTTCCAAGCGCCCATGCTGCGGTAGCGCGAACTTTTTCGCTTGCGTCGCCACGCAGTGCTGCGCTCAACGCGCCTGTAGCGACAGAGCCTTCGCGTCCGTCGGCAAGAGCCCACGCGGCCATCTCGCGAACAGATGCATCAGTGTCTTTGCGCACTGCGTTCGCGAGTGCGTCAGTTGCAACCTGCTGATCGGCGTACTCGGAGAGTCCCCACGCTGCGATTCTTCTCAGCGCCGGGTCGGATTCCGTACGAAGGATGTTCGCCAGAAGAATCGGCCGGTCATCGGTGGACTTCGGCAGAATCACGCGTCCGCCAATCACGTTCAACCGTTGGACAGCCTTGGCTGCCGTTCCGTCATCATCGGCTGAGCCAATGACGCTCGCGACGGAATTGCCGACAGCCTTGCCCACCGTCTTGCTGACGGAGGATATCAAACCGGACGCCACCGAGCCGCCGAGCGCATCGCTGACTGCTTTGGCTATGGATTGCTGCGTCGACGTCGAGACGGCTGTCGTGACGCCCGTCTGAACGGACTTCGACATGGATTTGGAAACAGACTTGGAGACTGAGCGCTCGAGATCCTTGTTGTCGACGATACTGCCATCGATGGCGCTGTCACCCTGCCGCGCTTGATCCTGCGGAGTGAAATCCTTGTCGATCTCGGGCTTCTCAGTCACGACTGGGTCGCGAGTGAGTGCGATCTCGTGTGAAATGCGCGGGGCCGGAGCCGCAGCGCCGACAACGATCGCTATGAGTGCGAGTGAGCCGATGAGTGCCATTGATTGCTTACGGCTGGGAGTAGAGTGACGAAGCTCGGGATCGAGAATCGCAAGCATTCTTCCCTCGAACTCCTTTCGTCGCGCCATCGCGAGCGCAACCACGGGAGTCGAGTCATGACGAACCGATGTGACGATGTCGAGCAGATGTTCAGCGTAGTCGCTCGCACGTGCGCCGCACGACAGCGCGAGATCGTCGCATGCTCTTTCGCTTTCGTTTCGCAGCTGCTTCGCGGCGGTCCACACAAGCGGATGGAACCAGTAGATCGCGCATGCAACGCGGCCGAGCGTGTGACCGACCAGGTCGCGACGCTTGACGTGGGCGAGCTCGTGCAGAAGCACTGCGCGCCGTCGATCTGCGCTCCAGCTGTCGCAGTCGGACGGAAGAACGATCGTCGGCTTCAGGAATCCGCAGGCGAACGGCATCTTCGCTTCGCTGCTTCCGAGCAGTGTTGGGGGCTCATCGAGTTCTAGCCGGTCAGATACTTCATACAGGGGCGTGAGCCAGTCGCCAGTATCGAGCGGCTGTGCATTGCGGACGATGCGGCGAACAGCGACCGCTCCCCAGGCGAGGTATCCGCCGAGAATGAGAACTACTCCAATCCAGATTCCGAAAAGCAGCGAGACTCCGCTTATCTGGATGTCCGGCGATTTAACTGTCGGCGAGTTGGAAGGCGCGGCGGGATCGCTGTTGATCGCCGCGCCTCGTGTTGATGCATCCGTCGCTGCCTTCGCTCCATTGACTTGCGCTGAAGGAAGAATCACCTGAGCGGCTACCACCGGCTGCTGCGATTCGGTTCGAGGAGGAAGGATCTCGAGCCTAAGCGGCGACCATGCAGTCAGTGCGGGGACGAAGAGCAGCGTGCCGAGCGTGACGAGCCACACAAGGTGTCTCGCGCCGGCCGAGCCTCGCTGCATCGCGATAGTGATACCGAGGGCAGCAACGAGGATGAGCGTTGTCTTTGCCAGAAGCAGCAGCATCGGAGTGTTCCACCCCGGAAGCGCTACGATGTCGGAAATGAGAGTTGGAGTCACAGGTGCTATCTCCCGCTCTGACGAGCGCGACGGATTGTCTCGCGGAGACGTTTCACTTCTTCATCCTCGATGTCGACATCCGACATGCGGAGGAGCGCAGTTACGGCTTGTTCAGGAGAGCCGGCGAAATAGGTGCGAACGACATGCGCCAACATGTCCTCCCGCGCTTCCTCAGTCGACTCGGCCGGATAGTAGATGTATCGGGGACCATCTTCCTTGTGCTTGATGAGGTCCTTTTCGCCCAGAATTCGGAGCACCGACCGGACCGCGGAGTAGGTCGGTGGGTCTGGAAGGTCGCCCATGATTTCTGCGACGGTGGCGCCGGTGCGGCGGTGAAGGATGTCCATCACCTGGCGTTCGCGGCGGGAAAGTGCAGCGGTATCTGGCTTTTCAGTCATCTGGGTGGCCGTCATATGTGTAGACGCGTTATGGGTGCTGAAAAATCAACTCTGCTGAATTTTCAACAGCGACCGGCAAATGTCAAGGGGATTCTCGTGTAAGGCTTTCATGAGGGTCTGGAGCGATCCATTTCGGATGTAACCCAATTTCACCCGCTCTGACCCTTTGAAAAGGTTCAAACGCTCTGACCTTTGAAAGGGTCAGTCGATCGGCTTCAGGTTGGCGACGATCGCGTTCCGCCGGGACTCGAGAAATGGCGGAAGGGCCACCTTTTCGCCAAGCGTCGCCGGATCCTCATCGACTCCGAAGCCTGGTCCGTCAGTCGCAATCTCGAACAGAACATGCCCGGGTTCCCGGAAATACAGGCTCCGGAAATAGTACCGATCGATCTCGCCGCTGTTCGGAATTCCGAGCTCATTCAGGCGATTCGCCCATGCATGATATTCGTCGACATTCGGAGTACGAAATGCGACGTGATGCACGCCGCCCGCGCCGAGTCGCGCTCGGGGAAGTTGAGGCTCGACGGCGACGTGTAGCTCCGAGTGTGGACCATCGCCCTTCATACCATATACATGAACCGTGTGGGACTTGTCGCCGTCGCCCGCATATTCGCGGCGATGTTCCATGTTCATCACGCGAGTCAGCACACCATCGGTTGGCTCGAGCACAGGAACGCTCATCACGATTGGACCGAGGCCGCGAATCTGATGTTGAGCCGGAACGGGACTCGCGTCCCACGGAGCAGGAGCGTCGCCTGCGCCTCCGTCGTCAACGAGCGCGAGTCTCTGTCCCTCAGTATCGGTGAAATCGATGGTCATTCGCTCATCGCGCTCGATCACGCCGCTATTGGCAATACCCAGCTCGGCAAATCGCGCCACCCACCAGTCGAGTGTTTCGCGACCGTTCACTCTCAATGATGTGCGCGTGACGCTGTTTGTTCCGCGCTGCTGGGGCTGCATGTTCCAGTCGAAGAATGTGAGGTCCGTTCCCGGCGTTCCTTTCGCGTCGGCGTAGAAGAGGTGATAGGCGCTGACATCGTCCTGGTTCACGCTGCGCTTCACGAGGCGCATTCCCAGCGGGCCGGTGTAGAATCGAAGATTTTCGCGGATGCTGGATGAAACCGCTGTGAGGTGATGAATTCCGTGAAGCTGCATGGCCTGCTACTCCTCTAGCCGCTATGGTGAGTGAGCCGCTTATGGGCGAATATGAAAGTTACATGACAGACATTGCGATATGACCGATACTGGCGGGCACGCGCGAGATGTCGAGGTGATGGTCGTTCCGTACGATTCCGGCCACCGCGCCAGGCGCATGGGAGCCGGTCCCGCGCGACTGTTGGATGAGGGTCTCGAGCGGAGACTTCAGGAAGCAGGCTCTTCGGTGAAGACGACACCGATCGAGCTTCCTGACAATTTTTTTCCGGCGGAGCCGGCGGCGGCATTCGCGCTTCATCGCGTCCTCGCGCGCGCCGTCGGTGACGCATCGTCGCGAAACGCTTTTCCGCTCATACTCGCTGGCAACTGCAATACCTGCCTCGGGACAATTTCAGGCCTCCGAGTGCCTGACATCGGCATTGTGTGGTTCGATGCGCATGGCGACTTCAACACTCCCGAGACGACGCCTTCGGGATTCTTCGACGGGATGGCGCTGGCCGCCGCGACGGGTCGCTGCTGGAAAGAAGCGACATCCTTCATTCCCGGGTTTCATCCTGTCGAAGACAGGCGAATAGTTCATCTGGGCGCACGCGATTTCGACATCGGCGAGAATGCAATGCTTGCCGCGAGCAAGGTCGAAGTCGTGCCCGCGAAGCGCGTCCGCCAGGGTCTGAGCGCGATCTTCGACGCGAGGAAATCGCATACGCGCGATGTCTACCTCCATCTCGATCTCGACGTGCTCGACATCGGTGAGGGGAAGGTGAATGCCTACTCGATCGCCGGCGGGCTCACGGCAGAAGAGATCAGGAATGCGATCGGTGAGATTGGTTCGGCGTTCCGCATTCGTGCAGCCGGGATCACGGCATATGATCCGGCGTTCGATTCGTCGGGTGACGTTGCACGAATCGCAGTCGATCTTGCAGTGTCCATCGTTGAAGCGGGGGGCCATGAAGATTGAGATCGTGCCGATGTCCGCCGATGACTGGTCATCGGTCACCGACATCTACGCGAGTGGCATCGCGACCGGCCAGGCGACATTTCAGACTTCGGTCCCGATGTGGTCCGAGTGGGATTCTGCTCATCTCGATTCGTGTCGCCTTGTCGCTCGCACGGAGGATGGAGCTGTCGTCGGCTGGGCGGCGCTGTCGCCCGTTTCATCGCGCTGCGTCTATTCCGGAGTCGCAGAAGTGAGCGTCTACATCGGCGCTACCGCGCGCGGCCAGGGAGTGGGTCGACGTCTTCTCGAAAAACTGATCGACGAGTCGGAGCGGGAAGCGATATGGACGCTTCAATCGGGAATTTTCCCTGAGAACGAGGCGAGCGTCGCTCTTCACGTCTCCTGCGGATTTCGCATTGTGGGAAGACGCGAGCGAATCGGCTGTATGAACGGAGTCTGGCGCGACAACCTTTTGCTCGAGCGCCGGAGCCCGACTATCGGTCTGTAAGGATCAAACGACTCTGACCCCTTTGGTGCACCTTTGGTGCAGTCGCGGGCGCGGGATAGCTCGTTAGATTCAATACACACCGCCCGATTTGGAGTCCTTATGTCTGCAACTTTTCGCATCTCATTTGTCGCAGCGAGCGCTGCGTCACTGATCATCGCCAGCGCCGCATCAGCCCAGGGAACCGCGTCAACGACGTCTGCACCTGCGACGCCGGCTACAGCTCCAGCAGCTGTGCCCGCTCCGCCGCCGCCGGCCGAGATCGATATCGGCAAGGTCGCTCCTGATTTCACCCTTGAATGGGCGAACGCATCGGGCGCAATCGCGAAGCCCTTCAAGCTCAGCGAGCTTCGCGGAAAGGTTGTAGTGCTCGCGTTCTATCCCGCCGATCGGACTGGCGGATGCACCGCGGAGCTCACGAAATTCCGCGACCAGTTCGCGACCATGTTCGCCGGTCAGACTGTCGTGATTCCGATCTCGAAAGACGACATCGCGAGTCACACGTCATGGGCGAGTGAAATGAAATTCCCGTTTTCCCTTGGATCGGATCCGTCTCTGACGGTGGCGAAACGGTACGGCTCGTGGACGGCCGATAGGACTACGTCCAACCGCACGGTGTTTGTCATCGGCAAAGATGGCCGGATTCTGTGGAGAAACCTGAAGTTCGGCGCTCTCAACGAAGCCGCCTATACGGAACTCGCGGCGGAAGTAAGCAAGGCTCAGTAAGATTCGCACTCAGGACGCTAGTCGCCGGCATCTCGAATCGGATAACTGGTCGGGCGTACATCCCGAAGTGATCGCCGCGATTGCGGCAGCCAATGCCGGGCACGCGCCCTCGTATGGCCGCGATGCCTATACCGCGGCGACAGTGGAAAAAATGCGTGAACACTTCGGAGACGACGCCGAAGTGTTCTTCGTTTTCAGCGGCACCGGCGCGAACGTACTCGGCCTGCAGTCGATCGCGCTCCCGCACAACACGGTGATTTGCGCCGAGACGGCGCACATCTACACATCCGAGTGCGGCGCACCGGAAAAACACGTGGGATGCAAGCTTTCCCCCGTGCCGACTGCCGACGGAAAGATCGATCGCGATGGAATTGCGCGGCATCTTCATCACTTCGGGAACGATCATCACGTTCAGCCCAGCGCAGTTTCCATTTCTCAGGTGACGGAATACGGAACGGTCTATTCGCCTGACGAGATAGAAGTCATCGCGTCGTTTGCGAAAGACCATGGATTGCGGCTTCACATGGACGGCGCGCGCCTCGCCAACGCGGCTGCGCATCTCGGCACCTCGCTTCGCTCGATCACGACGGATGTTGGAGTCGACGTGCTATCATTCGGCGGAACGAAGAACGGAATGATCGCCGGCGAGGCAGTGATCTTCTTCGACCCCGAGCTTGCTCGCAACTTCGCTTACCGACGAATGCAGGGAATGCAGCTTTCGTCGAAAATGCGATTCATCGCTGCGCAGTTCAATGCACTGCTCACCGATGATCTCTGGCTTCGAAGCGCGACTCACGCCAACCGGATGGCCGCCCTGCTCGGCCGCGGACTTGCGGAGATTCCGGGCTGCACGTTGACTCAGCGAGTCGAAGCGAACGAGGTGTTCGCGATCATCCCGCGCGAGCATGTCGCGACGTTGCAGAATGAGTTCTTCTTCAGTATCTGGACTGAGGCGATCAACGAATCGCGGCTGGTTGCGTCATTCGACACGACGGAAGAAGACATCAACGCTTTTCTCGCTGCGGCTCGAAGGACAATCGGCAGTTAACTCACCACAATCGCTGGGAGATTCACGATGGACCTGAAGACCGCGAAGGTGCTTGTAACCGGCGGCAGCTCCGGAATCGGATACGCCACTGCGCAGATGCTGCGCGACAAGGGCGCAGACGTCGCGATCTGCGGGCGAAAGGCGGATGCGCTGGACGCCGCTGCGGCCGAGCTCGGTGCTCTCGCCATTGTCGCGGACGTCTCAGTCGAAGATGACGTTCAGCGGATGGTGTCGCGCGTGATCACCGAGCTGGGCGGATACAACGTGCTGATCAACAACGCGGGCTTTGGGCACTGGGCGCCGCTGATCGAAACGACCGAGCACGACTTTCGGCGTGTCTGGGAGACGAACGTCCTGGGCGCGATGCTCGTCGCGCGCGAGTCGGCGAAGCACTTCGTGAAACAGAATACGGGCAACATCGTGAACATCGCGTCTACTGCGGGACAGAAGGGATACGCGAACGGAACGACTTACGCCTCAACCAAATTCGCAGTCAGTGGCATGACCGACTGCTGGAGACTCGAGCTGCGGAAGAACAACATTCGCGTGATGCAGGTGAATCCGAGCGAGGTGCAGACAAACTTCTTCGCGACCGCAGGGAAGCCCCGCAGCGTCAACCCGACCAAGCTCGATGGAGAAGAGATCGCCCACACGATCTGCAGCATGCTTTCGATGGAAGATCGGGGATTCATCACCGATGCGACCGTCTGGGCGACGAACCCGAAAGACTAGGGCGCAACTCCGAATGTGACTCGCGCGGTGGACGTGATGATGTCCGCTGCGCCGGCGATGCCGAGCCACTCGGTGTTCACTGAAAGATGATAGTTGGAGTGCTCGCGCCACGTGCGATTCCAGTGCTTTCGAACCCACTGCTCGCGCTGATCGTTCGTTTCGTCGACCCGCTTCGCTGCGGCTTCCTCCGTGAGATTGTCACGCGTCATCGATCGCGCGATCAGAGCTGAGCGCGAAGCGTAACAGAACGCATGAAGCGCATCTGTGCGCGAGGCGAGCATCGACTGCGCTCCGCGCCCTACGATCACCAGCGGTCCGCGAGCGATCGCTTCTTCCACGATGTGCTGCGTCACTTCGAGAAGCTGCTCGTCAGTTGGCTGACGCTTCGTCGCGGAAAGAGGAGTCAGCCATTCCTGCGAGCTCAGCGCCATCGTGTCGACGAGCCGTTCGACCAGTGATGGTACTCTCTCTTCGCGAGCGGCTACTTCAGACGGAGTAATTCCAAGGCGCGCGGCGACGGAATCGACTACGGAATTGTCGAGAAGGGACCAGCCGAGGTCTCCCGCGACGCGCGCAGCGACCTCGGACCCGCCCGACCCGTAGAGCCGGGAGACTGTGATGATGGACATCTAGTCCTGGTAGGGTCGCCTGCGCTTCTCTTCGTGCGACCTTCCATAGAGCCCGGCATCCGAGCGCGAGATCTTTCTTCGCGCAACGAGTGATTCGAGAATGAGCTCGCAACCAGCTGCGACGACGGAATAGTCGGTTTTCTCCGCGAGCCCCGTCAGCTCGACGAGGCCGAGCAGCCCGGGAACGGTTCGAAACCCGTCTACAACGGATTGAGCTCTCACATCGTCTTCGACCTGCAGGGCTCCGCCACCGTCGAACCACATTATGACGTCATCAGCGTTCACTCCGCCGGTGCGGCTGTAGAACGTTGCGTCGGCGGCGCGGCGGATGAGCTCGCGAGCGATGTTGTGTCCGCCCACCAGCTCACCCTCGTACTCGAGCTCGATCTTTCCCGTGATGGCGGGAAGCGCGGCATAGATGTCACCAATCCGCGGAACGATCTCCTTTTCACCGGTGATCAGCGTCCTTCGCTCGGCGTTCGAGACAATGTTTTCCATCACGGTGATCGGCATTCGTTGCGAGACACCGGAGCGCTTGTCGATGCGTTTATCGTCGCGCGCCTCGAATGCAATCCGCTCGACAACCTCGGCGATGAAATCCGGAATGCGCACTGGATGCCCGCCTCTTTCCGTCCACGCCTCCTGCTCGGTGATCTGCATTCCAGTCTCGACAGCTTCGGGATAGTGCGTCTGAATCTCGCTGCCGATTCTGTCCTTGAGTGGCGTGATGATCTTGCCGCGGGCCGTGTAGTCCTCGGGGTTCGCGGTAAAGCAGAGGAGAACATCGAGCGGGAGCCGAATCGGATATCCTTTGATCTGGACGTCGCCTTCCTGCATGATGTTGAACAGGCTGACCTGCACCTTGCCGGCGAGATCGGGGAGCTCGTTCAGCGCAAAGATTCCCCGGTTGGCCCGCGGCAGCATCCCGTAGTGGATCGTGAGCTCGTCGGACAGCATATGACCGCCACGCGCGGCCTTGATGGGATCGACATCACCGATGATGTCGGCGACCGTGACGTCGGGAGTCGCGAGCTTCTCGACGAAGCGGCTGTCGCGCTCGAGCCACGCGATCGGAGTGGATTCACCGCACTCGTCGAGCACGTTGCGCGCGTATTTCGAAATGGGCGCAAACGGATTGTCATTCACTTCACTTCCGGCGACGATCGGAATGACATCATCGAGAAGCGTGGTCAGCGCGCGAAGAATGCGAGACTTCGCCTGACCGCGGAGCCCGAGGAGTATGAGGTTGTGCCGGGAGAGCAGGGCGTTCACCATCTGCGGCATGACCGTGTCTTCATAGCCGACGACGCCATGGAAAAGCGGACCGCCGCGAGCGATACGAGCGAGAAGGTTCGATCTCAGCTCATCCTTGACCGAGCGAAGAGCGCGATCCTGCGCGCCCCAGGGAGACCTCTTCAGGGCCCCAAATGTTTCGGGGAATTGCGATGACAATGTGATCTCCACTACCCGTTGGTGTCTCTGAAATCTAGTCGGCGATCGTGAGGCAAATCTTAATGTTCGAGCCGTTCACACCGCCCGGTCGAGAGTGTTACTTTACACGGGCAGGGGAGGCTTTCGGCAGGTCCCATCCTCCCTTGACAGTCAAACCTGACACGGTAACTTTTGGGCCGCGCCACTAACGAGCATTGCGACAGCGTGCACGGACCGGCGTTTAATCACGTTGGCCCCCTCTCTAGGAGATTTTGAAATGAAGCGCATCGCACTCGTCGCGGCTGTACTCGCTTTGGCCGCATGCACCAAGAAGGATGAGGCTCCGATGGACACCGGCGCAGCAATGGCTCCGGCTCCGGCTGCAATGGACACCGGCATGAAGATGATGGATTCGACGATGATGAAGGACTCGATGATGAAGGACTCGATGATGAAGGCCGGCAAGATGATGAAGAAGTAACCCTTCTTCTCCGTCACACGAAAAAGGCGCGACTAACCAGTCGCGCCTTTTTCTTGTGCGGCAATCTGCACTGTACAGTCGCCGCCATCCCACCTTGCATGAAGGGTTGTTCCCGGCGCGACCTCTCGCCTGACCATTGCCAGCGCAACGCCGCCATGCCGCGGCGACATCGCAACACTCCTCACATCGCCGACTACGTTACCGGCGTCA
Source organism: Gemmatimonadales bacterium (assembly GCA_039933985.1). Classification (GTDB taxonomy): domain Bacteria; phylum Gemmatimonadota; class Gemmatimonadetes; order Gemmatimonadales; family Gemmatimonadaceae; genus UBA4720. The sequence continues at coordinate 11,149 of JBDTNA010000011.1, forward strand.
TCGACCAACTCCGCGTTGGTCGGTGGAATTGCTGCGCTCACGAAGTGTAGCCGCCTGAGAAACCGATTCACATGTCCGCGGAAATGGACACGCGCTACGGTCTCCTGTCCGGTATAGCATCCCTTCGTGTATGAGATCGCGCCAAGCGCGTCGAAGTTCGCTTCCTGGGGAATTGTGGAATCGTTCATGTCGATTCCCCATTCGGGACGACCGGCTTCGATGCGCGCGACATCCCATGTCTTTGCGGTTCCGGGAATCGCACCGACTGCAAGCAGCTTGTCTCTCAGCGACTTGTCTGCCGCAATCGGAACGATGATCTCGTAGCCGTCGACGTCGATCTCGGCAACTCTGACGATCATAGCCTTCGTTCCGGCGATGTCGACCGAGAGATGCGAATAGGGATTCAGCGTGGCGAGAGCATGCTCGTCGGTACCGGTTGCAGTTGCGACGATTCGAGCAGCCTTTGGCCCGAACACTCCGATATCGCGCGTTTCAGCGGTGATGTCGCGATAGGGAGCGATGCGAGGATTGACATACTTGGTGACGATGTCACGCCATCCGGCGGATGCGCGGGCCGAGGTGTCGGTGAGGATACCCTCTGCATCGGCGAATATGCGGATGTCTGCCGCGACTTTTCCCTTCGGTGTCAGGGCGCCAGCGTACTGTCCGTGCCCCGGGGTAAGTGCGAGCACGTCATTTGTGACAAGACCAGTAAGGAGCTCGGACGCTCGCTGGCCACCAAATCGGATGCGGACACGGTCACTGCGATCGATCAGCAGTGCGCCGGAACGCAAAGCCGCATACTCGCTCGCATCGGACATATACCATTCAATTAAGCTGGGGGCTTCGTGCAAAGCTACTGCCCTGGGCCTAGCGGTTTTGCCAGCTGCGAAACGACTGCTGTGAGTCGGTAGCAAATCGCTAGCGCGAATAGCTACCGGCTAACGACCCGTAGTTCTCCTCGCCTCTCATGCCGGCCCGCCGCCCGCGTACGAAGCATCCAAAAGATCAATAGGATGAATCGCCCGCGTCTTCGATCCAGACCGTAGCAATCCTGCCCCGATCTGCATAAGGCATCCGGGATTCCCCGTAGCGACGAGCGGCGCTCCGGTCTCCGCAATGTTTGCGAGCTTCGGATTGAGAACCGCGTCCGAAACTTCAGGCTCGATGAGATTGTAAATGCCGGCGCTTCCGCAGCACATCTCCGAATCCTTCAATGGAACGAGCTCGAGTCCCGGGATAGCGCCGAGCACAGCGAACGGCTGGTTGACGACGCGCTGCGCGTGGACGAGGTGACATGGCGCATCATACGTGACGCGCAGCAGAAGCCGCCCTCCGGGAATTGGGCCGACAGCGGCAAGCAGCTCGCTCACATCACGTACTTTTGCGCTTAGCGACGCTGCACGATCAGCCCACGCAGGATCGTCGCGCAACAGATGTCCGTACTCCTTCATCATTGCGCCACATCCAGATGCGTTGACGGCGATGAACTCACTCTCCGTTTTCTCGAATGCTGCAATGTTCCTGCGCGCCAGCTTCCGCGCGGCTTCGAGGTCTCCCGCATGCGCGTGAAGAGCGCCGCAACAGCTCTGTCCTGGCGCACTGACGGTTTCATAGTTGTTGCGCCGCAAAACGCGCTCGGTCGCCCGGTTCGTATCGGTGAAGAGTCCTTCCATTACGCAGCCAAGAAGTACGGACGTCGTCCCGTTCTCGCCTGAGCTTGTCGTCGTGTACGGATCGCGCTCCAATGGCGAGCCCGCCGACGCAAGCATCGCCATTCCGAATCCCATCCTTCCGCTGGTTCTCGACATGACAGTCGGAATCGGCGTTGCTGCAAGCAGACGCGACCCCAGCATTGCAAGCTTCAGCAGAATCGGATGCGCGAAGACGAAAAGAATCAAACGTGCGACGAATGGCGGAAGACGCGCTTCTCTCAGCGTCGCACGCGTCGCCTCAAGAAGATGACCATACGGAACACCTGATGGACATGCGGGCTCACACGCTCTGCATCCGAGACAGCGATCGATGTGCGCATGCAGAGACGCATCGTGCGGGGTGACTGTTCCCTCGAGCAACGATCGCATCAGGAAGATGCGACCGCGCGGACTCTCGTTTTCGTCCTCGAGCGTCAGATACGTCGGACATGCCTGAAGGCAGAAACCACAATGAACGCACGCGTTGATTCCAGGAAGCGCGGCCTCCAGCGGCGAACCGGGGAGCGCGCAGGCCGGCACAGCATCAGCCGGTGTCGGCGATTCGTCGATGACTGTGAGTGGAATGCTCACGCCAACGGACCGAGAATACCGGGATTCAGGATGTTGTCCGGATCGAAGGCGCGCTTGACGCGCTGAGAGATCCGGTCGGAAGTGACAGACGGCGACAACGTTTCCCAAAGCGAAGAAGGAAGTCGCTCATACACAGTCGAAGAACTTTCAGCCGACAAGACAAATGACTCGACGACGGCCGCGGTGATCGTGCCCGGAAGAATGCAGCGTACGATTCCAAGCGATGGTGTCGCATGCATCATCGCCCCCGAAACACTCGCGGCCGCTCGCTGCGCCTTCGTCCACAATTCGGCAGTGCGTCCCGGAGGCGTCGACAGCCGAATCACAATCGGAGACGCCTGCTCCGGTGACGAATCCTCCGCGACCCTGAGCCTGGTCCAGACGCCATCCTCGATCTCGTGCGCGCCGCCCATTGAAGACAGGAACTCGCGCTGTGTCGCCATCGCGGCAAAATTCCCTCCTACGCGCACGAGAACCTGAGCTCTGGATGCGAGCCCGATGTGCGATGCCATCGCAGCGTCAATCATCTCGACAGCAAACGGAGCGATTGACCCACTAAGCATCGCTCCAACACGCTGAGCGATTCCGGCGGCCCCATCGGGAAGATTGAGAGCGATCGTAACCGGCTCGGACGGAACGGAGTAAAGACGAAGAGTCGCCTCGGTTATGACGCCGAGCGTACCCCATGATCCGGTGAGAAGGCGCACGAGATCGAAGCCGGCGACATTCTTCACCACTCGTCCGCCACCGCGCACGATCTTGCCTTCACCGCTCACGAACTCGATTCCAAGCACGAGATCGCGTGCGCGGCCGAAGCCGTGCGCAAGCGGGCCGAACGAGCCGGTTGCAATCGTCGCTCCGATGGTCCCGTCACCGCTTCCGAACGGATCGAGCGGAAACCATTGCCCTTCCGCCCGCGTGATTCGCTGCAATTCGTCGAGAGTGGTGCCGCCGCGCACGGTGATCGTGAGATCGCCCGGTACGTAATCGACGACGCCGCTCTGATCGGCGAGCGATAGAATGCGAGTTGCCTGCGACGGACGACCGGCATCCATCCAATGCCCGCGCCCCGCAATTCGAAGCGGCGTTCCAGATTCAGCAGCGTCGAGGATAGTCTCGAGCGGGGTCAACGGAGCGACGGCGGCAGTCATGGCGCGCCAACTGGCTGAGCGTTCTCTACTGCTCGCGATGCGGGAGTACCGCGCCACTCCTGGCACGAATGAACGGGCACAACCTTCCCGGGATTCGCCCGGTGATCGGGATCGAACACGTCCCTCAGCTTGCACATCGCATTCAATGAGTCGGGCGAGAAGATCAGCTCGATGTATCCGATCTTGTCGAGACCCACGCCATGCTCTCCCGTGATGCTGCCGCCCGCATCGACACACGCGCGCATGATCTGGCCCATCGAACGATGAACGCGCTCCGCTTCGTCGGGATTGTCGGCGTTGTACGGAATGTTCGGGTGAAGATTTCCATCACCCGCGTGAAACACATTGCAGACGATGACGCGATTTTCCGCAGCGATCTCTGCAATTCTGGCGAGAATCCCGGCGAGCTTCGTTCGGGGAATCACGGCGTCCTGCACGACAAGATGCGGAGCCATGCGACCCATCGCACCGAACGCTTTCTTGCGCCCCTGCCACAGCTTCAATCGCTCGGCGTCGTTGCGCGCGATTTTCACTTCGCGGGCTCCACCATCGAGGCATATCCGGCGGATCGTATCGCGATCGGCATCAACACCTGCTTCGATCCCATCCACTTCGATCAATAGAACCGCGGCTGCATCGGCCGGATATCCGGCGGCATATACCGAAGATTCAACGACCCGAATCGTCGGTCCATCCATGAACTCGAGCGCGGCTGGCACGATACCCGACGCGATGATCGCTGAAGTCACGTGAGCTGCATCATCCACCGACATGAAGTCGGCGAGCATCGTGCGAACAGCCTGCGGCTTGCGCGTGAGTCGAACCGTGACATCCAGCGCCACGCCAAAACATCCTTCCGATCCGATGAACGCGCCGCGCAAGTCATATCCGGCAGTCTCGCCATCGGGGTTGCCGAGCGTAACCAAATCTCCGTCGGGGAGGATCGCGTTGATCGACACGACGTGATTGAGCGTCACGCCATACTTGAGACAGTGCGGCCCACCCGCATTCTCGGCGACATTGCCGCCGATCGTGCACGCGGCTTCACTCGACGGGTCTGGCGCATAGAGCAGGCCGAGCGGCGCGACTGTACGATTGAGAGCGAGATTCACGACGCCGGGCTCGACCACCGCGCGCAGATTGTCCTGGTCGATTGAAATGATGCGCTTGAGCCGGTGCATGCCGAGAAGAACGACGTCGTCGGCGAGTGCACCACCGGAGAGCCCGGTCCCGGCGCCACGAGGAACGTACGAAACGCCTTCGGCCGCCAGCGTCCGAACGACTTCTATCGTCTGTTCACGGTTGCCTGGAAATACAGCCAACCGCGGCATTCTCCGATATCCGGGAAGCCCGTCCGAATTGTAGACGAGCAGATCACTCTCGCGCCTGAGAACGAAGCGCTCTCCGACGATCGACTCGAGTTTGTCTGCGAGTGCGGTGGTGCTCATCGTTCCTACGAGCGCTTGGAGGATTCTCCGGCGGATCCGGCTGTGTCTCCGCCTACGAGAAGGAGTATGTCCCGCTCCAGCTCATACTCCAGCGGAGTGTCGATTGTCTGCGCTTCGCCATCGAAAGATATCCGCGTGTGCCGGCGACGCATCCGGATCTTACAGCGATCGACGATGAATGCGTCGAGCTCGGGAGCCTTCGACGCCTCGCGAACACCATTCGAAAACGCATCGAGCGCGAGCATGAAGATTCGCGCCCGTCGCCTTCCATGCACGACCATCACATGGAGGCCTCGCTTCCCGCCTTTCACCGTCCCGCCGAGCGTCGGAAGCTTGAGCTCGCGCTCGCCGACGGCAACGAACAGCAGCGGCGTGCGATAGATCTTCTTCTTTCCTTCGATTTCGACCTCGACTGCGATCGTCGGCATTCTGAAGATGGTCACGATGCCGGCAATGAAAGTCGAAATTTTGCGGCCGAGTGTAGGCTCGAGCCGCTCACGCATGCGCATGAACATCACGTATGCGCCGATCGAGCTGGTGCCATGAAAGAGATACTCTCCGACACGGCCGACATCGACTGGTGCCGACCCAGCTGTCGCAGCCACTTTGGCCGCTTCTTCAAGATCTGTCGGGAGCTCGTGATCCTTCGCGAAATGATTCAGTGTGCCGGCGGGGAGAACTGCCATCTCGACACCTGTTCCCGCAACCTGCTCTACCGCTGTGCGGATTGTCCCGTCGCCGCCGGCGACAAGGATACGGGGAGCGCCGGACTTAACGGCTTCCGAGATCCTGTCGCTCAACTCTTTTGGTGGAACTTCGTTGATGTCAAAAGGGCCCGCAGATAATGCCTTGCGGGCCCCTTCAGCAGTACCTGATTCGGGGTTGATGAACGCCGGAATGCGCTGAGCGTTCGCCACCCTTTATATCTGTTAGTCGGTCGTCTTCCAGAACCCTGAAAGCGCCGATCCATCCGGCGACTCGCGGAGCTTCTCGAATGCACGCTCACGGATCTGACGAATTCTCTCGCGGGTGACGCCCATCAGCGCGCCGATTTTCTCGAGCGTCATCGCGTCTGATCCCTGCTCGAGTCCGTAGTACAGGTGAAGGATTTTGCGCTCCCTCGGAGTCAGGTACTTACGGAAGACCTTGTCGATGAACTCCTTCATCAGATGGAAGTCAGTGACTTCCTCGATCTCGTCGCCGTTGACTCCGGCGAATCGCTCGCCCAAGGTGCAGGCTTCGCGATCGGAGCGATCGATGGGAGCGTCGAGCGAGATCTCGGTGGCCGACATCTGCTTGGCCGAGCGTACCGCTTCCGGAGTTTCTTCCAGAAGTCTTCCGATTTCGTGATCTGTCGGGTCGCGCTTGAGAACCTGAGAGAGAACTGTCTGTGCGCGGGCCAGCTTGATTAGCTGGGAATTCTGATTGAGCGGGATTCGTACGGAGCGGGTCTGTTCGGCCAATGCCTTGAGTACCGCCTGGCGAACCCACCATACGGCATACGAGATGAACTTCACGCCCTGCTCTGGATCGAACTTTCTTACTGCTTTCAGCAGACCTTCGTTTCCAATGGCGACGAGCTCGGAAAGATCGAGTCCGTGGCCCTGGTACTTCTTCACATACGAAATGACGAACCGAAGATTAGCGGTGACCAGTCTTTCCGCTGCCTTCTCATCTCCTGCCTGGGCAAGTCGTGCCAGCCGGCGCTCTTCTTCGGCGTCGGTGATCAGCGGGAGCTTCTGGATGTCCTGGAGGTACTGGTCGAATGCGGTGGAGGGGGACGAACGGAAAAAGCCTTTAGACTTGCTCTCGGTCGTAGTCTGCATTCGCGGCCCGGTTGGGTTGTTTGCGCAAGCGCATCATTGCTCGCAATCACCTTGTATGGGCGCACGATAACGACCGTGTCTGTTTCGGTCAACAGCCACGTTTCATGCCAAAACTATTTGTGATGTGGACGACGAATCAGCTCGTCGACGGCGGATCTTTGGTCTTCGTTCGGCTCGTTCCGGTCAGAATTCCGATGCCGATAAGGATGATTGCGCCGACAACGATCCACTGGGTCGGGGCGCCGAGTAGTACCGCGCCCACTGCCAGGCCTACGATCAGAACTATGAATCCGATCAGGTAGATACTGAACGACGACATTGAGGACCTCGAGTGGAATGACTAGTCCGACAAAGGCAAGTAGAGGGCCACGCCCAGGTGTCTCGTGGGCGTCGTTTGACGGTCCCGCTACTCCCGCCTGGCGATTCCTTCAAACAATTCGGCGACAGCTTTCAGATCGGGAATCATGTTGAGCTCGACCAGCGTCGCCGGAAGAATGTGCTCTTCTTCTTTCGCAACGAGAACTGCCCTACCGCGCTGGCGGCCAAAGCGCGACGCCTGGTGGCACGATGGAGTCCAGATGTCGAGTGTCGCGCCGATCACGTTGCCGCCCGTGTCATCAACCAGATACCGGCCGAGGTATTTCTTTCCCATGAAGACTTCGACGTAACGGGCGAGCGGGAAAATCCGCGGATCGGCGGCGACGATTCCCGGACGCACGAATCTTCCGCGACGAGTGGTGCCCTTGAGGCAATACTGTGTGATGGAGATCGGGATCTCTTCACCAGGCTTAGCGCGAGCGAACCGTCTTGGATCAGGAATGACTCCAGCGGCGCGCATCCGAAGCGCTTCCCCGGCGGATGCCCTGCGGAACTGGCCGGCATCCTTCAGGATTTTCTTTGCGGTGACAACGAGGGGATCGAGCAGCGGTTCTGCGTAGACCAGAACGGGAGCGTGTGCGTAAGCAGCTTTTCCAATCGGAAGGCGAGCGGCGCCTGTCCCGATGAAAATGACAGCGATGATGACTGCAATCGCCAGCCTTACGTAGTCGCCACGTTTCAAATCAGTACCTCCCTCACGATCGCGTCATCAACCGATACCGTCCAACCCGATTCGCGGCCTGCCATCTCTCCGATGGTGCGGGGCAGTGCGTATCGCACCGAGCCCGCCCGCGCCTTCTTGTCGGCCAGCATCACTTCCATCATTCGGTCGGCGGTCATCCCGCCGGGCAGCTTGACCGGCAGTCCTGCCGCCACGAGCGCACTCCGAATTTCGTCCGCGGTCCCCGCTTTTGCGAAACCCGCTTTCTCCGCCAGCCGGGACTCGAGCGTCATGCCGATAGCAACTGCTTCGCCATGAGCAATGCTGTAGCCGCTCAGCAGCTCGATCGCATGCGCAACGGTGTGTCCGAAATTCAGAATCTTCCGGAGCCCCCCTTCGTACTCGTCGCGGGCAACGATCCGCGACTTGATCTCTATACTTCCGACGATGACACCGGTAAGTGAGTCACCTGCTTTTCGCTGGTCATACAGAACGGATGGTATGGCCCGAACCACGGAATCAAAGTAACCCCGATCGCCGATCACGCCATGCTTGAGCGCTTCGGCAAATCCTGTTCTCAGTTCGCTAAGTGGAAGCGTCTCAAGAGTTTGCGGGTCGATTAACACGCCTGCCGGCTGGTGAAATGCACCCACCAGATTCTTTCCCATCAGCGTATCCACGCCCGTTTTTCCACCGATCGCCGAGTCGATCATGGCGAGCAAAGTTGTCGGTAGATGGATGATTGGGATGCCCCGCATGTACGTCGCCGCGACGAATCCGGCGAGATCGCCCACTACCCCACCGCCAAGCGCGATCATCGCGGAGTCGCGTCCGAAGCCACGCTCGATGAGATGATCGGTCAGCCACCCCCAGCTGCCGCGGGTCTTGCTCGCCTCCCCGGATGGAACGGCGAGGATATCGGCTGAAGCGACGCCGATCGCTTCAGCAACGCGATTTGCGTAGATCGGTCCAACATGCGAATCGGTGATTATCGCATAGCGATGGGCAGGCGCGAGCTCGCGCACGAAGTCGCCGGCATGTGCGAGGCTGCCGGGTTCTACCCTGATCGGGTACGGAACATCCACTGTGAGCTTTGTCGAGTCCAAGGTCTTCGCTTTTTCTGGAAGTATCGTACCCGAACCTACCAGGTGACTTCGCCAGCACCGGCTCGGGTATTCGCGACCCGCGCCAAAGTGAACAGCAGATCGGACAGCCGGTTGAGGTACACGACGACGATCTGCGGAATCTCAACATCCTTCTGGAGGTGAATCACTCTCCGCTCGGCGCGACGACAGACGGTTCGCGCGACGTGAAGCGCGGCGGCCTTCGGAGTTCCGCCGGGAACGATGAATGCGCGAAGCGGCTCGAGCTCCTTGTCGCATGCGTCGATCGCGAGCTCGAGCTCTCTGATGCGGCCGTCATCGATCTGAGCCTTTGCGAGATGATCGTGCATCTTCTCGCGATCAGGAGTCGCGAGCAGCGCGCCGATGCTGAAAAGATCTCGCTGGATTGGAACGAGCACTTCGTCGATTCGCGGCATCATCTCGACCGCTCTCACCATGCCGAGTGATGCGTTCAATTCGTCGACGTCTCCGTACGCTTCGACGCGCGGATCATCCTTCGAAACTCGGCCGCCGCCGAACAGTCCGGTGAGGCCTTCGTCGCCCGTTTTTGTGTAGATCTTCATCGTGTCAAATCTCGCTATATTCTCCCCGATGCACGAGATAAAGGACATCACCATCATCGGAGGCGGTCCCACCGGACTTTTCGCCTCCTTTTATGCGGGCATGCGCGGCGCGACCGCGCAGATCGTGGACACGCTTCCGCAGATGGGTGGCCAGCTCACCGCGCTCTATCCGGAAAAGTACATCTTCGATGTGGCCGGATTTCCGAGAGTCCTCGCTAAGGATCTCGTCAAGGATCTGGAAGCCCAGGCGGCGCAATTCGACTTCCCCTCATTCCTCGGCCAGCACGTCATGGGATTGGAAGAGGAAGACGGTCATTTCGTGCTGGTGACCGAGACCGATCGCTTTCCGACGCGGTCGGTTCTGGTTGCCGCAGGCATCGGTGCATTCTCGCCGCGACGTCTGCCGCAGCAGTGCGCCGAGCCGTGGTATGGAAAGGGAATTTTCGACAACGTTGTCGATCCGGAGAAATTTCGCGGTCAGAAGATCGTGATCATCGGCGGCGGAGATTCTGCGTTCGACTGGTGTCATCAGCTGCGCGACCGCGCGGCATCGGTGACTCTGGTTCATCGAAGCGACAAGTATCGCGCTCATGGTGCGACGGTGGCCGAAGTGCATGCGGCGGTGGAGGCGGGGAAGACAGTGCTGCTTCCGTTTCATGAGCTGCACGATGTCCTGGATATCGACGGACGACTTTCGGGAATTGTCATTCGCGATGTGAAGACGAAGGAGACGAAGAGTCTCGACGCTGATGTGGTTCTGCCGATGCTCGGATTCGTTTCCGATATCGGTCCGCTCGCGAACTGGGGATTGAATCTCGAGAAGCACGAGATCGTGGTGAATTCACTGATGGAGACAGGCCGCGCCGGCATCTATGCGGCGGGCGACATCACTTCATATCCCGGGAAGCTGAAGCTGATCGCGACGGGTTTCGCTGAAGCGGCAACGGCGGTGAATCAGGCGTTCCACTGGATCTATCCGGACAAGAAGGTGAATCCGGGGCATTCGTCGAACCTGGCAGTGTTCGGTCAGAAAGATGATTAGGTGAATACACCGAACAGCAACTACTGAACTGCTTTGGCACACCGAATACACCGAATGGCACCGAATACACCGAGAAAGACCAAGCCTGAATCGCGAAATGAAAGTCTCTTCGACGGTTCAGGCTTCATTTTCTTGTTTTACAAAACCAAGAACAGGGTCCGTTGTTTTCGGTGTATT
>JBDTNA010000012.1:0-21627 GCA_039933985.1 Gemmatimonadales bacterium
TTGACGAGTGTCTGGAACGTGCACTCCTCGCCAACGTGCGTGTATTCGGCCTCGAACATGTCGAAGCGAAGCTCCGTTGGACGACGCTTGTACCCGCGTGCAGGGACGAATTTGAACTTTGCTTGCGTGTCAATGAAGCGGCGAATCAGCCAGGCGCTTGAAATGCGGTCAACGTGCACGTCTTCGCGTGTGACCCAGATCTGTCCGGCGATGACCCGATCGACTTCCGTTTGGTGGCCGGCTACTGAACCGAGTGCGTCCTCGGGCGTCTCGAGCATTGCCTGTACCTCCTCGTCCGAGAGTCCTTCGACGAAAGCAGCTTCCGCGATTATCGCTGTCCCTCCCTCAGATTCGATCTCCTCGCGCAGCCAATGAAAATCTTCGAGCGCTTCACTGGTGTTCGGGAGGAGATAGACGGTCTGCTTCACCGCGACTGCCCCGATTCCCCTTAGCCGGCGCCGAACCTTTACCCGCAGATAGTCCGGCTTCGGTGGTAGCTGGTGAATGAAGAGGAGCCAGCGGGGCGGAAGCTGCCCTTGCGCTGAACGCGGAACTGAATCACTCATTGATTCAACTGTATCATCAAGGCTTTCCGCCGTCAAGGAGGTGTCCGATGACAGAACCCGTCCGTGTGCTGACGCGAGGCGACATCGAGCGGCTTCTCGACATTCGTACCTGCATCGATGCAGTCGAGAGCGCGTTCAGACAGCGAGGAGAAGGGCGTTCTTCGCCAAGCGGAGTGCTGGGGCTTCATGTAGAAAGGGGTCGATTTCATGTGAAGGCCGCAATGCTCGAACTGTCCCGGTCGTACTTCGCGGCCAAGATCAACGCGAACTTTCCGTCAAATCCATCAACCAATGGACTGCCGACGATTCAGGGCATGCTGGTGCTCTTCGATGCAGCTGACGGACGCGTGCTCTCGGCGATGGATTCAATGACGATCACGACGCTTCGCACGGCTGCAGCGAGTGCGGTTGCGGCGAGGTATCTCGCCAGACGCGACGCACACACCGCGACATTCATTGGGTGCGGTGTTCAAGCACGCGCTCATGTCGCGGCGATTTCGAGCGTCCGTGATCTGCAGCTTGCTATGGTATTCGACGTTGACCGAGAAAAAGCCGAGCGTTTCGCGGATGAGATGCGAGGCCTTCATCGGTTGGAGGTGCGGGTAACAGACGATCTTCGGAGTGCGACCGCTGCGAGCGGGATCGTAGTCACTACCACGAGCTCGACGAAAGCATTCATTGGTGTCGATCACATAGGTCGCGGCGCATTCGTCGCTGCGGTCGGCGCTGACAACGAACACAAGCATGAGATCGAGACTGCAGTGTTTGGAGTGAGCGCGGTGGTCGTCGATGACCTGGAGCAATGCGCGACAATTGGCGATCTGCACCACGCACTCGACACTGGGGTTGTCACTCGAGGCGATATCCGCGCGACACTGGCTGAGGTTGTCGCGGGCACAAAGCCAGGCCGATTGAGCGAGGACGAGATCATCGTATTCGACAGCACTGGCGTGGCGATCGAGGACGTGGCCGCTGCTGCGATTGCCTATGAGCGCGCCCAGACAGCCGGCCTTGGGCAGGCCGTCCGCCTGGATGCAGCCACTTGACCTGGGGAATGGTAATATGTTACCGTAGGGTCACATGTCACCCAGGACGCATGCTCTCAAGAGGCCCGACCCGCTCGCCGATCTCTGGCGAGCGCTGAGCGATCCGACCAGGAGGAGCATTCTGGAGCTGCTCCGGAGCGCGCCGCAGACCACGGGGGACATAGCGAAAGCCTTCCCGCAGTCGCGATTCGCCGTGATGAAGCACCTCGATGTGCTGACCAGCGCGGGTCTCGTTGTCGTTCGGCGAAAGGGCCGGGAACGATGGAATCATCTCAATGCTGTGCCGCTTCAGCAGCTCTACGAGAGCTGGGTCAAACCGTACGAAGCCACCTGGGCCAAGTCGCTGATTCGCTTCAAGGATGCCTCTGAACAATCACATCAGGAGATGTCGATGCTTACGCTCGCAGAGCCGGTCGCAGCCCGCGTACTCACGCTCGAGCTGGAAATTCCAATTGATGCATCGCGCGAAAAAGTATGGCGAATGCTGACCGAAGAAGTTCATCAATGGTGGCCACGGGACTTCTATGCGACATCAAACCCCAAGTCGATCCGGTTCGAAACAAAACTTGGTGGGCGCCTTTATGAAGAGTCAGTCGATGGTGGCGGAGTCACATGGTATACGGTGATTGCAGTAACACCCGGCGTATCTGTCGACCTCGCGGGTCATCTCACAACCGCGTTCGGCGGACCGTCGCAAACTCTATTGCGACTGGCATTGCGTGAAGAAGGCGATCGAACAGTACTCGAGCTGAGCGACGCTGTCGTTGGAAACGTCGGCGATCGAACCGCGGCAACGCTCGAAGAAGGATGGCGCGCGCTCTTTGAGACCGGACTCAAGCAATTCGTCGAGGGAAATCGCGAGAAGTAGATTTGACGGCATGAGAATCGGCCTGCTCACCGGTGGCGGAGACGCACCAGGTCTCAACGCCGTCATACGAACCGCAGTCCTGTCTGCAGTGAATCGCGGTTGGGAAGTTCTCGGTATCCGACACGGATTCGCCGGACTCATCGGCGAATGTGACATCGCGCCGCTGACGCGCTCATCTGTAAGCGGCATCGCGCACCTTGGTGGCACCATTCTTCGCACGACAAATCGCGGAAACCCGCTCTGTTTCCCAGTGCGGCTTGAAGATGGCTCTTTCATCATAAAAGACTGCGGTGACGAGCTGATCGAGAATGTGCGAAACCGCGAGATCGATGCACTGATTGCAATCGGTGGCGATGGAACGCTGGGCATCGCACTCGAGCTGGTGAGACGCGGACTCAAGATCGTCGGCGTTCCGAAGACGATCGACAATGACGTGAGCTGCACCGTCACGACATTTGGATTCGACACCGCGGTGAATACGGCAATCGAAGCGATCGACAAGCTGCACACGACGGCCGAGAGTCATGATCGTGTGCTGGTGATGGAGGTAATGGGTCGGAATGCCGGCTTCATTGCACTCCATGCCGGTGTTGCGGGGACGGCCGACGTAATTCTGATTCCGGAAATTCCCTACGACATCGCGAAGGTCTGCGAAAAAATTCTTGCTCGGGATCGTGCAGGTCAGAATTTCTCGATCGTGGTGGCAGCTGAAGGCGCGTACCCGAAGCATCTGACGAGACCGCCCAGGGAGATCCGCGCTGGCTTCATAGCCGAACGGCTCGTCGACGAAATTCACCAGGGAACCGGAAAGGAATGCAGGTCACTCGTGCTCGGCCATCTTCAGCGCGGTGGAATGCCGACAGGATATGACCGGCTTCTGGCGTCACGCTTCGGCGCTGCCGCGGTGAGAGCAATTGCCGATGGAGCATGGGGGCAGATGGTGGCGCTTCAGTCACCGCACCTTGTGACAGTTCCGATAGAAGATGTGATCAGGGAAGTGAAGCGAGTCGAGCGAGATCACGACATCGTTCAGACCGCACGGGCAGTCGGGATCAGCCTGGGAGAGTAGCCTGGGAGATTGACGCGAAACATCGAAGCGGTGCTCTTCGCGCAGAGTTATTCTTCCGCATGATCGACAGCTCATCCGCCAAGGCAAAAGCATTCTGGCCCGTACTGATTTTCGTCTACGTCGCCGACTTTATCAGCAAACGACTGGCAGTGATGGAGTTGTCGCCTGCATATGTACCGCACCGCGTCGTTGGTGATTTTGTCCGTTTTACCCTCGCGTACAATCAGGATGCGGCGATGGGGCTCTCGCTTGGCGGCTTTTCACGCGTGGGGTTTGCGGTCACTGCCGGAGTCGTTCTCGTCATACTCGGCGTCGTCTACACAAAGACTCCTGCCGCGGCAAAAGGATCTGCAATCGCGCTGGCACTCATTGCCGCAGGTGCGCTTGGAAATCTTACTGACAGGCTTACCTCGTCGATGGGAGTTGTCGATTTCATCGACGTCGGCATTGGCAGTGCCAGGTTCTACACGTTCAACGTTGCCGACTCGGCGATAACGTGTGGCGCAATTCTTCTTGCGATACTGTCGATGAAGGGCGACCCTGAAGCGGCGACATCCACCGCCAAAGCGCAGGTACCGGAGGAAGCCTGATGTCCGGTCATCCATCCAGCCCGCGCTGTTTTCGCTCGAGATCGAGCAAAAACTTCTTTCTCCAGAGACCGCCGCCGTAGCCGCACAGATCACCGTTCTGCTTCACGACGCGGTGACACGGGATGATGATCGAGATACGATTGTCACCATTCGCCCTTCCGATGGCTCGCTGCGCACCTGCGCGTCCGATTGCGCGGGCCTGCCTTTCGTAGCTGATGGTCTCGCCGTAAGGAATCTTCATCAGCTGATTCCATGCAGCGACCTGGAAGTCTGTGCCCTGAAGCACGAGCGGAACAGTGAATTCCCGCAGCTGTCCGGTAAAATACTAATCTAACTCCACTCTCAGCCGACCGATGTGCGCGTTGCTTCCGGGAACAGTCGGGCGACGAAACCACTTCCGCATTCGTTCCAGCTGAGTCTCGAGCATGCGACGGTCCGCGAACTCGAGAAAGCAGATGCCGTCGTCGGTTGCTCCGGCGAGCATAGGACCAAGCGGGGTCAAAAGGCGGGTCACGACGACTGGGGCGAGCTCGATGTCGCCAGCGACGCGGTTCGGCGGTGTTTCGAATGTCCGCGAGAATGCCTCGTGAAAACCACTCGCAGACTCGAAGCCGTGAGTGTAGCCGACGCCTTCCCATTTTTGTCCGTCCTGGATCTGGCCGAAGGCGAGTCCGAGCCGGCGGGCGCGCTGATACGCCTGGAAGGTCAGCCCGTGGTGCCGAAGGAACCAGCGCCGCACGCGTGCGGGATCGAGATCCGCCGCGCGCAGGTCATCGTCCTTCCATCTGCGGGACGGATCGGCATCGACGCGCTCGAGCAGCGTCTCGATCCAGTCAGGGGCAACACCTTCCGGCTGCATCGGGTGACATCGCAGGCACGGACGATATCCGGCAACGACAGCATCACGCACCGACGGATAGAATTCGACGTTCTCGGGGCGGGGCTTTTTTGCTGAGCACGTTGGACGGCAGAAGATGCCGGTGGTTCTGATTGCCGCGAAGAACACGCCGTCGAATGTTCCGTCGCGCTCCGTGAGAGCACGATACATGCGATCTGTCGAGGGAAGCGAAGTAGTCGTCATGGGGGTGAATCTAGGTATCCAGTTTTGGCGATTCCACCGAAAAATGAACACTGAATTCCATCAATCCGTACAATATCTCGTGCGTGGTCAACTGGAGGGCAAATGGCAGACGATCTGACGGACAAGTGGGACAGCATCGAGAAGGAGCTGAAGGGGGCTATGGCCAAGCTTTCCGATGCGATCGAAAAGGCACGCGGTGAAATTCCCGAAGCAGCGAAGGCGATAAATGAAGAATACCTCCGGATGCAGAAAAAGCTCGATGAGACTATAGCGAAAATCCGAAAGTAGGGACTTAGCCGTCTCAGGAGCGCAACGAGGCGGGCACGATTCCTGTACTTGCAATGAAGACCGCATCGACGGGAACATCGAGCGCATACGCGTGCTACCAGAAGTATGCGCTTTCTCTCAAGCGGCCCCACAATAACGGAGGTTGAAAACACAATGATCTATTTGAAATCACGTGCGCTCGCCGCACTAATCGTGACGGCATCAGTAGGGCTCTCAGCATGCGCAAGCATGAACAATAAGGAACGAGGCGCGGCCATCGGAGCAGGAGCCGGCGCAGCAGTTGGAGGAATAATCGGCAACAACACCGGTTCGACAGCCAGGGGCGCGATCATCGGCGCAGTCGTCGGCGGTGCAGCCGGTGCAGTGATCGGTCACCAGATGGACCAGCAGGCGAAGGAGCTCGATCAATCCATTCCTGGGGCGAAGATCGAGCGCGTTGGCGAGGGCATTCAAGTGACGTTCGATTCGGGACTTCTCTTCGACTTCGATTCGGACCGCGTTCGGCCCGATGCAGCCGCGAATCTTCAGGAGCTCGCGCGCAGCCTGACGAAGTTTCCGGATTCAGACCTGTTGATCGTCGGACACACGGACAGCAAGGGAGACGACTCTTACAATCAGAGCCTCTCGTTCCGTCGCTCCAATTCGGCATCAGCATACCTGCAGTCGCAGGGAGTGCCGGCAGGGCGTATAAGGACCAGTGGTCGCGGTGAATCCGAGCCAGTCGCGTCGAACGACACCGAAGCCGGAATGCAGCAGAACCGTCGCGTAGAGATCGCGATATACGCAAGCGAAGCGTATCGCAACAAAGTAAAAGGCGGTTACTAGCAGGGCGAAAAGGCACGTGTCGGGCTAGCGCCTCTGACAGTCGGGACGATCTTACGTAGATGGACCGTACTCGAACTGTCACGTGGCGCGACCCGGCGCTTGGCCTTGAAGCCGGGAACACTCTCACCGGCGTGGAATACTTGCGCGCGATGGCGCGCGGCGATGCACCGCCACCGCCGCTCGCATTCCTTCTCGGGTTCAATCTCGAGGACGTCGAAGAGGGAAGGGTGACCATCACGGTTGAGCCGGCCGAGTTTCATTACAGCCCTCTTGGAGTTGCTCATGGAGGACTGGCTGCGACCCTTCTCGATTCATCACTTGGCTGCGCGGTACAAAGCATGCTTCCTCCGGCGCATGCTGCACCGACGCTTCAGCTGAGCATCAACTACGTGCGTCCCGTCACGATCGAGACGGGAAAGCTGTTCTGTTCAGGCGAAATTGTTCACATGGGCAAACGCACAGCAACAGCAGAAGGTCGTCTCACCGACTCGGCCGGCAAATTGTACGCGCATGCAACGGGAACTTTCATGATCACGGGACCAGACGACCGAAAAGGCCGATAGCTTTAAGCCGTGGCAACCGCAATTCCCCCCGTAAAACCGATCAACAGACTGCTGCGGCTCTTTCGCCGTTCTGACGAAAGCGATCGCAGGCTCGTTGGCCCGATCAGAGGCGAAGTGTTCGGTGCGGACCGGCTTGCCAAGCACGCGCGAAACATCGCGCGCAAACACAAGCTCCTTTCTCCGAAAAAGCAGCGTGGTCACGGGCCGCTGCTCGAGCGACTCGATGACACGCGTCGCGTGCTGGAAGACATCCATGACCGCCTGGCCGGTGCAGCCGAGCGCGATGTGGACATCAGTCCAGCGGGCGAGTGGCTTCTTGATAACTATTACATCGTTCAGGAGCACATCCGCGAGATCAGAACGAACCTTCCGAGCGGCTATTACAACGAGCTGCCGAAGCTCGCAACCGGAACGCTCGCTCACTATCCACGCGTCTACGACGTAGCGATCGAGCTGATTGCGCACACTGAAGGACACATCTCGCTCGAGAACATCACGCTGTTTGTGGGCGAGTATCAGAAGCTTGCTTCGCTAAAGCTTGGAGAGCTCTGGGCAATTCCGACGATGCTTCGTCTTGGGCTCGTCGAAAATCTTCGACGGATGTCTCTTCGTGTTGCAGCGCGACTGGATGAAGTGGAGGAGGCAGACAAATGGTCGGCGCGCATCATGGCTGCCAACAACAAGTCTCCTCAGGCGCTGGCGGACGGGCTCAAGGATTTCATCAACAACCACCCGCCGTTCAGTCCGACATTCGTCGCGCGCTTTCTACATCAGATCCGCGGCTATCAGGTGAATTTCACGCCGCTTGTGTGGCTGGAACAGTGGATCGCGGAAGACGGGCCAAGTGCTGAAGTAGCAGTGACGCGATCGAACAGGATGATCGCGCTCACGCAGGTCACAGTATCGAACTGCATCACGAGCCTGCGTACGATCGCGCGACTCGACTGGAAGGATTTCGTCGAAGCGCAGAGCGTGACCGAGGCAATCCTGAAGAAGGATCCGTCGGGTCACTATATGCAAATGCTGTTCGGCACACGCGATCACTATCGTCACGTGGTCGAGCACATTGCCAAGGAGACCGAGAAGCCGGAAGAAGAAGTCGCAAACCTCGCATTGAAGCTGTCGGCACAGACCGACACGCCGCGGGATCCAAGGCGCCTGCACGTCGGTTATTTCCTCGTTGACAAGGGACGAATCGAGCTCGAGCAGGCGACAGGCTACACGCCGCCGTTCGGTGAGCGGATACACAGATGGACGCGGCGGCATCCCACGGTTCTCTATTTCGGAGCGATCGCAGCCGCAACGATGCTTCTGCTGGCGGGTCTACTGGGCATTGCGGGTGAAGTTTCATTCGGCTGGGGCATCGTCGTCATCCTGCTCGCTCTGATACCGGCGAACGAAGTTGCGATCAGTGTCGTGAATCAGCTCGTGACACTACTGATGCCGCCCCACCTGCTGCCGAAGCTGGAATTTCGCGACACCGGAATTCCTGAAGAGCATCGAACAGCCGTGGTTGTGCCGACTCTGTTCGGGAGTGTGCGCGCGGTCAATGAGGCATTGTCGCACATCGAAGTTCAGTATCTCGCCAACCGGGATCCGAATCTTCATTTCGCGATTCTCAGTGATTTCACGGATGCCGACGCTGAGACGAAACCCGGTGACGACGCAATCCTCGAAGCAGCGACACGCGGAATCGAAGAGCTGAATTCGAAGTATCCCCGTCCATCCGGCGATGTCTTTTACCTGTTTCACCGGCGTCGGGAATGGAATGAGCAACAGGGCGTCTGGATGGGCTGGGAGAGAAAACGAGGAAAGCTCGGACAGTTCAATCGTTTCCTTCGCGGCGATACAGCCGACGTATTCGCGACAATCGTCGGCGATACAAAATCGCTCCAGCAGATCTGCTACGTCATCACACTGGATTCGGACACAGTGTTGCCGCGCGACTCGGCGCAGATGCTTGCGGGCACGATGTCGCATCCACTCAACCGACCGGACTACGATCCGCAGCTCGGCAGAATTGTTCGAGGCTACGGAATCATTCAGCCACGTGTTGGCGTGTCACTCACCAGCGCGCATGCATCGCGTTTCGCGGCGATTCATTCCGGCCATCCGGGCGTAGACCCATACACGACTGCAGTCTCGGACGTGTATCAGGACTTGTTCGAAGAAGGAAGTTTTACCGGCAAGGGGATTTACGATGTGGATGCGTTCGAGAAGGCGACGCATGGCCGGTTTCCCGAGAACACGCTTCTGAGTCACGATCTGATAGAAGGCGCTTACTCGAGAGCGGGCCTCGTGACTGACATCGAAGTGTATGATGACTATCCGGCTCGCTATCTCACGTACACGCGCCGAAAGCACAGATGGATTCGCGGGGACTGGCAACTGCTTCGCTGGCTTGGACCGACCATACCCGGACCGAATGGGCCAACACAAAACCGCCTCTCGGCGATTTCGCGCTGGAAGATCTTCGACAACCTGCGTCGCAGCGTTCTCGAGATATCCCAGCTTGTGCTGATGATTTCGGGCTGGTTCCTGCTGCCCGGATCTCCGCTGATGTGGACCGGCGTGACGCTATTCGCGATTGCTGCGCCATGGCTCTTCTCGATACTTCTCGCAGTACTTCGTCCACCACGAGACCAGTCATGGCTCGCTTATTATGCTGCCGTTGCCCGTGATTTCGGCGTAAGCGCGCAACAATGGGCGCTGGCAGCGGCATTTCTTCCGCACCAGGCCGTGGTGAGTGCCGACGGGATCGTCCGCACACTCATCCGGCTGCTGGCAACGCACCGGCATCTTCTCGAGTGGCAGACAGCATCTCAGGTCGAGCGGGCGATGGGGTCGGGATCGCTGCTCGAAGTCTGGCGACGCATGGCGCCAGTAACGGTTCTGAGCTTCGCGCTCCTTGCTGGTGTAGCTGCGATCTCGAACATGGTGGTACCCGACGCGGCTCATCAGGCATTGCTGCTTACCGCGACGCTTCCGTTACTCGGACTATGGCTTGGCTCGCCGATGATCGCGCACTCATTGAGCGCGCCGGCAACGCCAACAGAGCTTCAGCTTTCCGAAACAGAACGCCAGGCTGTATTGAGGTATGCACGCCTGCACTGGCAGTACTTCGAGAAGTTTGTAACGGAAGGCACGCAGTGGCTCGCACCGGACAACTTCCAGGAAGATCCGGACCCCGTAATTGCGCCAAGGACATCGCCGACGAACATCGGTCTTCAGCTGATGTCTACGGTTTCGGCGTGGGATCTCGGATTCATCACGCTCGATACCATGATCGACCGGGTGGAAAAAGTCTTCCGCTCACTCGAACGAATGCGACGGTTTCGCGGGCACTTCTATAACTGGTACGAGCTCCAGACTCTTCACGTACTCGAGCCCGCGTATATCTCGACCGTGGACAGCGGCAACCTTGCCGGCCATCTGATAGCGGTAAAGCAGGCATGCTTTGAGGCGATGCGATCGAAGGAGTGCAGCGAAGTCGACTCCGAGAGACTGCGCGCGATTGCGGAGCGATCCCGCGCCTATGCGCTCGAGATGGATTTCAAGTTCCTGTTCGACGAGCGCCGGAAACTGTTCTCCATCGGATACCAGCAGTCGCTCAACAGCCTCGATAACTCATACTACGACCTTCTCGCGTCCGAAGCCCGACAAGCGTCGTTCATGGCAATCGCGAAAGACGATGTCCCGGTCGATCACTGGTTCAGGCTGGGCCGGAACCTGACGTCGGCGGGAGGAACACGCACGCTCGTGTCGTGGAGCGGAAGCATGTTCGAGTACCTGATGCCCGCGCTCGTGCTGCGAGCGTTCCCGTCAACGTTGTTGAGCCAGACTCACCGGGGAGCGGTGAAGCGCCAAATCGAGTATGGCTCCGAGCGTGGTGTCCCGTGGGGAATCTCCGAATCTGCATACAACGTTCGAGATCGTGCGTACACGTATCAGTATCGTGCATTTGGAGTGCCCGATCTCGCACTCAAGCGAGGCTTGAGCAGAGAGCTGGTTGTTGCGCCATACGCGACGGCGCTGGCATTGCTCGTCGAGCCACATCAGTCGGTGAGAAATCTCGCGCTTCTTGAAGCAGAGGGTGCGCTTGGGCCATACGGCTTCAGAGATGCGATCGACTACACCCGCCCGGTTCCAGGATCCCGCAAGGCAGTAGTTGGCGCCTACATGGCCCACCACATCGGCATGAGCATCGTTGCGTTTGACAACGTGCTGAACGGCAATGTGTGGCAGACGCGATTTCATGCCGACCCTCTTGTCCGGTCGGCTGAATTGATTCTTCAGGAACGGATTCCGCGGAGACTCGTGCTGCAGGACGTCCAGCACAAGGATGAAGCGGTCCGCATTCCCATGGAGACTGAAAAGCCGGCGGTTCGCGAGCTCGATACAGCCAACACTCCGCAGCCGCGCATCGCGCTCCTCGGCAACGTTCCGTACACGACAATTGTCAGCAATGCCGGGAGTGGTGCGAGCCGATACGGTGATCTTGCCATCAACAGATGGCGCAACGACGGAACGCGCGATGATTACGGCCAATGGTGCTATGTGCGTGACGTTGACACCGGTCGTGTGTGGTCAGCCGGCTATCAGCCCGTGGGCGTGGAACCCTCGTGGTACAATGTCAAGTTCGCGAGCGACCGCGCAACGTTCCACAGAAGAGACGGCGACATCGAAACGGTGATGGAGATTGCGGTCGCACCGGGTGAAGCTGCGGAAGTAAGACGAATCACCCTGTTGAATCACACTCCAGTGGCTCGCGAGATAGAGCTCACAAGCTATATGGAGGTCGTTCTTGCAACTCAAGACTCCGACCGCGCGCATCCCGCGTTTGGAAATCTTTTCGTTCAGACGGAATGGCTGCCGGGAAGTACAGCGCTCCTGGCGATGCGACGTCCACGCTCCGCGACCGACAAGCCAACCTGGTGCGGTCACGTGATCGCGGCGTCAACGAATGGGAGCGGAGTCACGTGCGAGACAGATCGAGCGAAGTTCATCGGTCGTGGACGATCAGGACGTGATCCTGTCGCGATGGATGCTGCAGGCGATCTGTCGGGAACAACGGGCGCCGTCCTGGATCCGATCTTCTCTCTTCGCACCCGCGTTACGATTCCTCCCGGAAGATCGGCGGAAGTAACGTTCACGACCTTCTACGCCGTGGATCGCGAACAGGCAATTCAGCTGGCCGACCTGTATCACGATACCTATAGTGCGCGGCGCGCGCTCGATCTTTCGTGGGCGCACTCTCAAGCAGAGCTGCGTGAGCTGGGAATCACACCGGCGGATGCGGCGGTGTATCAGGAACTAGCCGGCCATCTTCTGTATGCGCATCCCGGATTCAAGGGGCTTGCTGCAAAAGGAGAAGAGAACAAGCTCGGACAGCCTCAGCTGTGGGGGCTTGGAATTTCGGGGGACTACCCGATCCTTCTTGCGACATTGGAATCTCCGGATGGCTTGCCGAGTGTGAGGCAGCTTCTCAAGGTGCATCACTACTGGAGGCTGAAGGGAATTGTCTGCGATCTCGTGATTCTGAACGAACATCCACCGACATATCTCCAGGAGCTGACCGACGAGCTGCTTGCAACCGTGATGGCGTCCAGTGAAGCAGGACTGCTGGACCGTCCGGGCGGTGTTTTCATCCGGCGTGCGGACCTGCTCAAGCCGGAAGACATAACTCTCCTGCACTCACTCGCACGAATCCAGGTCGATTGCGACGGACTCGGGCTCGGAAACTTTCTCGAGTTTCCCAATGTCGAAGACGCATATCTGTCCGGTACGACTCCGGCGATGTCAGCGATGTCGGCAATCGCTGCGGATGGCAACGGAGGCCTGGCTGAGGATGACGTGAGCTCGATTGCGACCGTTCCGATAACGTTGCCAGGAGCACGAGGTGAAAACGGAATCGATTCGTCGTCTTCGCCGACAGATAGATCCGCAGGTCTATCGCACTTCAACGGACTTGGCGGCTTCAACGACAATCACGAGTACGAGATAAGACTCGAAGGCAGTGAGCTTCCGCCTGCCCCATGGGTGAACGTAGTCGGTAATCCGGCGGCGGGATTTGTCGTAAGTGAAAGTGGTACTGGAACGACGTGGACAGACAACAGCTACTTCTACCGCCTGAGTCCCTGGCAGAACGATCCTGTGCGCGATCCGGCGGGTGAATGCATCTACCTGAGGGACGAGGATACAGGCGAACTGTGGACACCGACGTCGGAACCGATTCGTGAGAAGACGCTCTACACGATCAAACACGGGGCCGGCTATTCAATCTTCGAGCATGCACACAATGATGTGTCGACAACGCTTCGCGTCGGAGTGCCTGAATCTGATTCAATAAAAATCCAGATTCTGAGGATCACGAACAACGGCCCCACACGTAAGCGACTTAGCGTGACGAGCTACGTGGAATGGGTACTCGGCGCAAATCGCGAAAAATCACAGCCTTACGTCCGCACAGAAATGACGGCGAATGGCCAAGCGATGTTCGCGCGAAACTATTTCGATCCGGTTTTCGCTTCTCGTGTCGCGTTTTGCGGAATGAGCACACCGTTGTCAGCATTTACGGCAAGCCGCCGCGAGTTCATCGGCCGGAACGGAACTCTGTCTCAACCAGCCGCGATGGGAAGAGCGACGCTGTCGGGTGACATTGGTGATACGATCGACCAATGCGCTGCTCTTCAATCCATTGTCGAAATCAATCCCGGCGCAACGCAGGAGATAGTGATGCTGCTGGGAAGTGGCGACGGTGACGAAGCGGCAACGTCGCTACTGACGCGGTATCAGAATGAGGCGGCGGCAAGTAAAGCTCTCGACCATGCTGCGCGCGTATGGAGGACAAGACTCGCGCGCATATCGGTACAGACGCCGGAACCTACGTTCGACTTAATACTGAATCAGTGGTCGCTGTATCAGGCGCTCTCGTGCCGCATGTGGGCGAGGACGGCTGTCTATCAGTCGAGCGGCGCCTTCGGATTCCGCGACCAGCTGCAGGACGTGATGGCATTCACGTACACCGAGCCGGGTCTTGCGAGGGATCACATAATCCGCTGTGCGTCCAGACAGTTCGAGGAAGGAGACGTGCAGCACTGGTGGCATCCTCAGAGCGGACGCGGAGTACGCACCCGATTTTCTGATGATCTCGTATGGCTGCCGTATGTGCTCAATCACTACCTGAGTCTTACCGCCGACAATTCGATCCTCGACGTAACAGCGCCGTATCTCAAGATGCGGGAGCTCAACGCCGACGAGCATGAGGTTTACGATCTGCCGCAGGTGTCTGAGATCGTCGAGACAGTTTACGATCACTGCGTAAAGGCGCTGAAAAGAGCGAGCACCTTCGGTGAACATGGACTGCCGTTCATTGGTGGCGGTGACTGGAACGACGGAATGAATCGCGTCGGAGTTCACGGCAAAGGCGAGAGTGTCTGGCTTGCGTGGTTCCTCATTGTGACGCTCAGAAAATTCGCCGAGCATGCTGAGGAGAGAGACGACAGCAAGGTTGCTGAAGAATTCAGGTTCACCGCTGACAAGTACAACCAGGCGGTGGAGACGGCTGGCTGGGATGGCGATTGGTACAAACGCGCGTACTATGACGACGGGGCACCGCTCGGGTCCAAGGAAAGCGACGATTGCAAGATCGACTCGATCGCTCAGAGCTGGGGAGTGATATCGCACGCGGCGATTCCGGAGCGCGCGGTGACGGCTATGAAGTCTCTCAACGAGCATCTGGTTCGAGAAGACGCGCGACTGCTCATGCTGTTGACGCCGCCGTTCGACAAATCAACGCACGACCCAGGTTACATACAGGGATATCTGCCCGGCGTGCGCGAAAACGGCGCGCAGTATACGCATGCCGCCATCTGGGCAGTGCTTGCAACCGCACTGCAGGGTGACGGAAACCGGGCGATGCATCTGTATCAGATGATCAATCCGGTGACGCATAGTCTCAATGCGGAGGACGTGCTGACGTACAAAGTCGAGCCGTACGTTGTGGCTGCCGATGTCTACACGGCGGAAGGACATCTGGGGCGTGGCGGCTGGACCTGGTATACAGGATCGGCGAGCTGGCTTTACCGCGTTGGACTTGAAGCGATACTCGGATTTACAAAGAGGGGTGAAACACTCGAGATCGATCCATGTATTCCGTCGGAATGGAAGCAGTTCTCGATCGAGTACAAACACGGTGAGAGCACCTACTCGATCACTGTGTTGAATCCATCAGGCGCGCAGAAAGGTGTGGCCGCGGTGACGCTGGACGGCGCGCCTGTAAAAGGACCGATCGAGCTAAGCAGTGACGCAGAGCGTCATGAAGTCATTGTGACGCTGGGACCGGCGAATCCACCTCCGGCAGGGGGGTAATCGCGGGACCGTTGACGACGTTCCCGTAAGGATCGAACCGGGAGCCATGGCAGGGACAATCCCACGTCCGCTCTGCCGAGTTCCAGTCCACTATACAATAGAGATGGGTGCAGACAGCCGAGCGCTGGTGGATGTTGCCCTGATCATCACGGTAGACGGCGATCTTCTTCGCCCCTTTGCGGATTACGGCGCCTGAACCGGGTGGAATATCCTCGAGTCCACCGACGTCGCCTTTCGTCGCCCAGTCAGCGTACTGCGCCGCGACGTTGAGATTCTGCTTCAGGAACCCCGGAGTCGCGCGGAAGCTTTTTCTCGAGGGATCGTAGAGCTTCGTCCACGGATTCTTTTTGCCGAGAACTAGATCCGTGAGCAGCATACCAGCAATCGTCCCGTGAGTCATTCCGTTTCCGGAATCACCCGTGACGATGTAGATGTGCTCATCGGTTCCGGGATTCTTGCCGATGTAGGCGAGGTAATCAACCGGCTCCATCACCTGTCCCGACCACTTGAATTCGACGCTTGTCACCATCGGAAAGTGCTCGCGAGTCCAGTCTTCGAGTGCCTTGAAGCGGCGCTCTGCGTCGTCTTCCTGTCCTGTCTTATGATCCTCGCCGCCAACGATCAGAATCTCATCGGCCCGCGAAGGATCCACACGCGAGTCAACTTCCTGAAGCCGGATGTAATGGTAGGGATCGGCAGTGTCCCAATACAAACCGTGCGGCACTGATCCGCGGGGCACGCGCGCGCCGATGACGTAGGTGCGGTACGCCGCCTGTTTTGTATGCAGAATCACCCAGTCATTTACCGGAGTGTTCGTCGCGACGACGATGCTGTCGGCCATTATCACGTGACCGTCACTCGTCGTCACGCGGCACGGCTCTCCGTCTTCAATTTTTTCCGCGTGAGTGTGCGAATAGATATGCCCACCGTCGCGAAGAATCGCGCGTGTCAGTCCATTCAGATACTTGAGTGGGTGAAACTGCGCCTGACGCGGGAATCGAAGCGCCGGTCCGGTGTTCCAGAAATCCAGTGGCACTCGCTCGACCATCGAGACATCGGTAAGGCCGGCGCGGTGTGTTGCAGCCAGCTCGCGCTCGAGCTCGTCGCGGGTGCTGTCCCCGCCGAGGAACAGGTAGCCGTCGACGCGCTCGAAATCGCAATCGATGTCCTCCTGTGCAGCGATCGACTCGATCCGGTTTATCGCGGCCGTATGACTGTCGGCGGCAAGCCGAGTGCCGTCCTGGCCGTGAAGTTTCTGAATCTGGTAGTAGCGATCGTCGAGAGCAGCGGTCAGATGAGCGGTGGTCCGGCCTGTTTCGCCGCCCCCGATCGGGCCATCGTCGATGACGATGACGGCTCGCCCGGCGCGAGCGAGCATATATGCGGTAGTCAGCCCTGAGATTCCGGCTCCAATGATGCACACACCAGTGCGCATGTCCTGTTTGACGGCGGCAAGTTCTGGCACTTCCGTCGTGTTCATCCAGACAGAAGTGGTGTGACCGGAGTCGCTTCGCATTGCGTTAATTACTGTAAAGTGATTGCGGCGTAAGGCTTTGGGCGACGCTATGGCGCATAGCGTATGCCAATGCTACTCTCCGGCAGTTAACCGATTCAACCTTCCGCGACCTGCGGACGCAAGGAACAGAGGATTATGGACTCGAAAGTACTCGATGCAGCGCGGGCCGCTTTTCCATCAGCAGCAAACACGGTGACTTTGGGGGCGATTATCCACGGCGGCGAGTGTGACCCCGAGCCGATTGTGACGATCCCGATATCCATGATGAACCGGCACGGGCTTATCGCCGGCGCGACAGGCACGGGAAAAACGCGAACCCTCCAGCTTATTGCGGAGCAATTGTCGGCAGCTGGAGTGCCGGTATTTGTGGCTGACATCAAGGGAGATGTGTCGGGGCTTGGCGCTGCGGGTGAAGCGAACGATCGAATCAACACACGCGCTACTGAAACCGGATACAAGTGGCAGGCGTCAGCGTTCCCGGTCGAGTTCCTGAGTCTTACTGGAGCAAAGGGCGCTCAGCTTCGCGCGACCGTGTCGTCGTTCGGTCCGCTGCTGCTTTCAAAAGTTCTCGGGCTCAATCCAACGCAGACGAGCGTCATGTCGCTCGTGTTCAAGTATTGCGACGACAAAGGACTTCTGCTGCTTGATTTCCCGGATCTCAGGGCAGTGCTGCAATACCTCACGGGCGAGGGGTCAGAGGAGCTCAAGGCGTATGGAGGAATGTCAAAGGCAACTGTTGGCGTGCTGCTTCGCGAGATGGTGGAGCTGGAACAGCAGGGCGCGGAAAAATTCTTTGGCGAACCCGAGTTCGACATCGACGACCTGCTTCAAGTCGGGCGCGATGGACGTGGACTGATCAGCGTTCTGGAGTTATCGGATGTGCAGGACAAACCCGAGCTCTTCAGCACTTTCATGTTGTGGATGCTTGCAACCCTGTATCACGAGCTGCCTGAAGTCGGGGACATCGACAAGCCGAAGCTCGCCTTCTTCTTCGACGAAGCGCACCTCCTCTTCGCCAACGCCAGCAAGGCACTGCTCGATCAGGTTCAACAGGTTGTTCGACTGATTCGGTCGAAGGGAGTAGGGGTCTACTTCATCACGCAGAGCCCGAAGGACATTCCCGAGGAAGTGCTTGGGCAGCTGGGTCATCGCGTGCAGCACGCGTTGCGTGCATTCACGCCCGATGACGACAAGGCGCTGCGAGCTGCGGCGCGAACGTTTCCGAAAACGACGTTCTATGATGTCGAGGAGACGCTGACGACGCTTGGAATTGGTGAAGCGTTCGTGACTGTTCTCACACCGAAGGGCGTGCCTACTCAACCGTTCGCGACGAGATTGATTCCGCCTGCCTCGAAGATGGCGCCGCTTCCGGATATCGATGCGGCGATCGCAAGATCGAATCAGGTGAAGAAGTACTCAGCGGTAATCGATCGCGAGAGCGCGAGAGAGAAGCTTGCTGCACGTGTGAATCCCGCATCGATGCCGCAGCCAGGAGCGCAGGGAGCCGAGACCTCGAGCGCGCCATCCGCGCCAGCTCAGCACCGTGGGAAAGAGCCGCCGGGAACGTTCGAGAAGATAATGAAGTCACCGGTGACACGGACAATCGCTGGGACGATTACGCGGGGTCTGATGGGGGCGCTGCTCGGATCGCCGCGACGAAGGACGACAACCCGGAGCCGATGGTAATTAGTACCGATTAGATACTAATTACTTCTCGAGCAGAATCGCGCGAACAGGAGCAGCGTCGAGCGACATCATCTTGATCGGGAACGCCATGATGTCGTATTCGCCGGCAGGAGTGCGGCGGAGGTCCAGGTTCTCGAGGATGAACGCGTTTCCGGAGAACAACATCTTGTGAACCGCGAGGGATTTTGAGTCCCTCGCGTCAACGGAAGGCGCGTCCACTCCAAGAAGGCGGAGTCCGAAGCCGAGCAGTGATCGCGCGCAGGATTCGGACAATGTCGGCCATGCTTCCGGAAACGCGCCTGACGCGATCGTGGACCCGGTCTTGAGAATCAGTCGCTCGACGCGGTAAGCCGAGATCATCGGCTCGAGCAGGTCGAACCCAATCTCTCCCTGGAACTCGGAAACGTCGGCGACAACGGCCGGCCCATAGAAGGCTTCGAGTGGAAGCTCGTGTGAGCCGGGCCACCCATCACGGACATGCAACGGAGCATCG
This sequence comes from Gemmatimonadales bacterium, assembly GCA_039933985.1. Lineage (GTDB taxonomy): Bacteria > Gemmatimonadota > Gemmatimonadetes > Gemmatimonadales > Gemmatimonadaceae > UBA4720. The sequence goes on from JBDTNA010000012.1 coordinate 18,962, forward strand.
GCATGAGTACCGACATGTGGACTCGAGCTGATGCTGGAGAGATTGACGCTCGAGCCTTCGCTGATCGTCGAAGTCCAGCCGCAGGTGTAGGGAGTGTCGCCAGGCCACTCCGGCACACCCGCGGAAAGCGTGATGCTGATGTCGCGAAGTCGCATTCGCTAATCGGCCGCTATGTCAGCCAACCAGGCGCTTTGCCGCTTCGACAATCTTTACGACAGTCAGGCCAAGGTGCTCGTAGATCTCCTTGTACGGCGCCGATGCTCCGAAGCGGTCGATGCCGATGATGACACCATCATCACCAACCCACCTGTACCAGGACATCGGATGCGCCGCTTCGACTGCAATGCGCTTGACTGATGCCGGCAGAACGGATTCGCGATAGGCAGCATCCTGAGACGCAAACAATTCATGGCTTGGCATACTCACTGCGCGCGCCCGAATTCCATCGGCTGCGAGCTTCTGCTGCGCTTCAACTATCAGTCCGACTTCTGAGCCGGTCGAGATCAGGACAACCTGTGGATCCCCGCCAGGCGAATCGGCAAGGACGTATGCGCCCTTCGCGAGACCAGCTGCCGCGCCGTATTTCGTTCGATCGATGAAGCCAAGCTTCTGGCGGGTGAGAACCAGTGCAACAGGACCGTTGTGCTTGAGGGCTGTCCTCCATGCTTCCGCAGTCTCGGAGGCATCGGCAGGACGGATGAGCGTGAAGCCGGGAATTGCTCTCAGCGTGCTCAGTTGTTCGATCGGCTGGTGCGTCGGTCCGTCTTCGCCGAGTCCGATGGAGTCGTGCGTGTAAACGTAGATGACGTGGCGGTGCATTACGGACGCGAGCCGCACCGCCGGACGCATGTAATCGGAGAAGATGAGGAACGTCGCTCCGTATGGAATGAATCCACCATGCACCGACATTCCGTTCATCACGGACCCCATGCTGTGCTCTCGGATTCCGAAATGGAAATTGCGGCCGGCGTAGTTTTCGGGCGTGATACTCGGTGCGCCTTTTACAATGGTATTGGTGGACGAGGCGAGATCAGCCGATCCTCCAACAAGCTCAGGAACTTTCGGCGCGATCGCATTGAGAACGATTCCCGATGCAGCGCGACTGGCGACGCTTCCGTTTTCTGCGGTGAACGTCGGAATCAGCTCCTCCCATCCGTCGGCGAGCTTTCCGCTGAGTCTTCTCTCCAGCTCTTTCGCTGCATCCGCATTCGCCGACTTCCACGCATCGTACCTCTTCTGCCAGTCAGCCTCGAGCGGGGCACCACGCTCACCCGCTTTGCGCCAGTTGGCAAGCGCTTCGGGAACAACGTAGAACGGCTCCTGTGACGGATAGCCGAGCGCTTCTTTTGTCAGCTTGATTTCATCGGCGCCGAGTGGTGAGCCATGTGCTTCGGCGGTGTCGTGCTTGTTGGGGCTTCCAAATCCGATGTGCGAGCGCACGATGATGAGCGACGGACGGTCGAGCACTTTCTTCGCGGCGATGATTGCCTTGTCCAGAAGATCGAGATTGTTCGCGTCTTCGACGCGCTGAACGTGCCAGCCGTAAGCCTCGAAACGCTTCGCGGTGTCGTCGCTGAACGTGAGGTCGGTATCGCCTTCGATGGTGATGTGATTGTCATCGTAGAATCCGACGATTTTTCCGAGCTTCAGATGGCCGGCGTATGACGACGCTTCGTGCGAGATGCCTTCCATCATGTCTCCATCGCTCGCGATGAAGTACGTATGGTGGTCGATGATCTCCTGGCCGGGCCGATTGAATGTCGCCGCAAGCTGCGCTTCTGCGATCGCCATGCCGACCGAGTTTCCAACGCCCTGCCCAAGCGGGCCGGTAGTTGTCTCGACTCCCGCCGTGTGGCCGTACTCGGGATGACCGGGCGTTCTGCTTTCCCACTGACGGAACTGCTTGATGTCGTCGAGCGTTAGATCGTATCCGGTCAGATAGAGGACGCTGTAGAGCAGCATCGATGCATGACCGGCGGAGAGAACGAATCTGTCGCGATCAATCCAGTCAGGATTGCGGGGATTGTAGCGGATGTGCCGAGTCCACAGGACGTATGCGAGGGGGGCCAAGGCCATCGCGGTGCCCGGGTGCCCCGAATCCGCTTTCTGTACTGCATCCATCGCCAGGACGCGAATGGCGTTGATGGAGAGATCGTCGATGGAATTCGGCATTTTGGAGATTAGGCTGGGCGGTGGATTCTGAAATTAACTAGCAAAGACAACTACGGGGTTAGCCACCGAGGCACCGAGACACCGAGGTAACAAGGAAGAGCTTTTGGACGTTTCTTTTGATTTGTCGTTGCAACAGCGGTTCAATGAGGCGGTTCTCGGAGCCTCGGTGTCTCGGTGGCTAACCGTAGTCAGGCGTTCGGACCCGGGATCTCCATCGGCAACCGGATATTCGGCAGCAACGCTTCGATCTCGAATCGGCGCTCCTCCAACCACTTTGGGAGCTGCAGTGATTGCCCAAGTTTTTCCATAGGCTCGTCGAGTGTGAAGCCGGGCGGGTCTGTCGCTATCTCGAAGAGCACTCCGCCCGGCTCACGGAAGTAGATCGAATGGAAGTAATCCCGATCGATCTGCGGCGTCACGTTGTATCCTTTCGCGACCAGCTCGTTGCGAGTACGAAGCTGCGTATCGTCATCGGGTGCGCGGAAGGCGACGTG
>JBDTNA010000013.1:0-20994 GCA_039933985.1 Gemmatimonadales bacterium
GGAGCAGCGATCATCGCGATTGCCGCGTTGCTACTCGGATGGCATCGCGATGCCGCTTGCGCGGCACTCGTCGGCGGATTGGGCGGGTCGCTCGTCGACTCCATCATTGGAGCATCAATTCAAGTGAGACGCCGGTGCCCCAGCTGTGAGAAGCCAACGGAACGGACCATTCACGCCTGCGGTACGACAACTGTGATTGCCGGAGGGTTACGCTGGTTGGACAATGATGCCGTTAATTTCGTGAGCTCGATTGCCGGGGCTCTGATCGGAGGAGTTTGCCTCTCTTGAACCGAGCTCGCGTTCTGCTCGTCAGCACGAATCGTGAGCGACAGCCGTACCCGGTCGTTCCCAACGGGCTGGCGTGCGTCGCTTCGGCGCTCGACTCCGCTGGTCACGAAGTACGCTTCGTCGATCTCTGCTTCGAGCGAGATCCGATTGCCGCCGTAACGGAAGCAGCGAAGCAGTTTGCTCCAACGATTGTTGGAGTTTCTGTCCGCAACATCGACAACAGCGATGCAATCGCGCTCCGGCACTACACGCCGGAGGCGAAGTCGATCTTCGCTGCCCTGCGCGCGGCATCTCCAGCGGCGAAGGTCATCGCTGGAGGGGCCGCGTTTGGCGTGGCACCTGAAGCGCTCTTTCGTGATTTCGGAGTCGACTACGCAGTCGCTGGAGATGGAGAGAGAGCAAGCGTCGCGCTTGTGAACGCCATCACTGCCGGCGATTCGATCGGGCCTCTGCCGGGAGTCGTGCGCTCGATCGACGGAACCGTGCATTTCACGCCTCCAGGCGAAGACGCAAATCTCGATGCGCTTCCGTCGCCTTCACTTCACCGATGGATCGACCTCCGCCGCTACGAGCGGCATGGCGCGACGATCCCGATCCAGACAAAGCGCGGATGCGTCTACAAATGCGTCTACTGCACCTATCGAAACGTTGAAGGCTGGGGTTACCGCACTCGCAATCCTGAGCTCGTGGCCGACGAGATCGAAGAGCTCTGGCGCAAAGCAGGAGTTCGCACCTTCGATTTCGTCGACTCGACATTCAACTCACCGCCGGGTCACGCGCTCGAAGTCTGCGAGGCGATCATCCGTCGAAACATGGGCGTGCATCTCGACACGACGAACTTCACTCCGGCTGCGGCGTCCGACGAGCTCCTGAATGCGATGAAGCGTGCCGGCTTCCGCACTCTCGGGATTACCGCGGAAAGTGCAAGCGATCCTGTTCTCGAAAAGCTCGAAAAGGGATTCACCGCTGCCAAAGCGCGCGACGTTGCCGAGCGGGTCGAGAAAGCAGGCATCCGTGCGCTTTGGATTTTCCTCGTCGGCGGGCCCGGGGAAACAGGCAAAACACTCGAGGAAACGCTCGAGTTCGCCGCATGGCGACTCAATCGTGGTGACGCCGTCTATCTGACAGTTGGACTGCGCATCTATCCCGGAACGACGCTGCATCGAATCGCCATCACTGAGGGAGTCGTTGAAGCCGACGCGAGTCTCCTCGATCCGACGTTCTATTTCAGCCCCGGCCTGTCGTTCGATTCATCCGTTGATCGCCTCCGCTGCTTTGCCGCCGATCATCCGCGTTTCATGTTTTCTGCCGATTCAAGATCAGCACTGCTTCCGTATCTCACTCGTGCGGCATCGGTGCTGAGACTGCCGAAGCCACATTGGCAATACATGGGAATCTTTCAGAAAATCTCCCGCGCGACTTCGCGGCGCCCGGCGACATCACATGTCTGACGCTCAGGTCATTGTTGTCGGCGGAGGACCATCCGGATCGTCGGTCGCGTTCTTTCTTGCACGCGCGGGAATCGATGTTGTCGTTCTCGATCGGGCGCGTTTCCCGCGCGACAAGCCATGCTCCGAATACATGAGCCCGCAGGCGTCGCGAATTCTCTCCGAAATGAACGCCCTCGAAGCGGTGGAGAATTCGGGTGCGGCGAAACTCGCCGGCATGCGAGTTCATGCGCCCAACGGATCGACAATCGAGGGCGAGTTCGCATCCAATCATGGCTTTCGCGGTTTCAGCGACCGTGGTCTCGCCGTCCGCCGAACCATTCTCGACAAGATTCTTCTCGATCGCGCGAAAGCAGCGGGCGCGAGAGTCGAAGAGGGAACACGCGTGACCGACCTAACCCGCGATAGCCAGGGCAGAATTGTCGGCGTCAAGGCGTCGGTATCAGGCGCCAGCGCCACAGAACGGCGCGCGAAGCTGGTCATCGGAGCCGACGGCCTCCGATCTGTCGTCGGCCGCCGGTTGGGGCTCATTCGCAAACCCGGATGGCCGCGCCGCATCGCGCTCGTCACACATTACTCTGGTGTCGAAGGCATCGGTGATTTCGGAGAGATGCACGTCGATCGCGATGGCTACTGCGGCCTTGCCGATGTCGGTGGTGGCCTCACCAACGTCGCAGTCGTCGTTCCCGTTTCACGCGCGCCAGACATCGCGATCGACCGCACTGAGTTTTTCGAAAGCTGGATCGCCGAGCGACCGAAGATCGCTGCGATGTTCACACGCGCGACGCGTGTCGATCCCGTGCGCGCAACAGGACCATTCGCAACATCGGCTAAGCGCGGCTGGTCACCCGGCGCGGCTCTCGTTGGAGACGCGGCCGAGTTCTTCGATCCATTCACCGGCGAAGGCATTTACACCGCGCTTCGCGGAGGAGAGCTTCTCGCCGGCTTTGCGGCTGATGCGATCGCGACACGCGACGACACTCGCGCCGACAATGCGATGCGCGCGTACGAATCCGCGCGTCGCTCCGAATTCTCTGGCAAGTGGAAAGTCGAGCGCCTGGTCGGCGCTGCGGTCGCCTTCCCCGCGCTCATCAATCGCGCGGCAACCGTTCTGTCACGCCGACGCGACATGGCCGATCTCCTCGTCGGAGTTGTCGGCGATTTCGTTCCGGCACGCGAGATTCTTCGACCAGGCTATCTTCTGAACCTTCTCTACTCGCCGCGGGCATGACAGTAGACCAGCATGCATTCAAGGCTGTACTCGGGAGATTCGCGACCGGGGTGACAATCGTCACCGCCCTCGGCGCACGCAAACGAGACGTCGGCATCACGGTCACGGCGTTTTCTTCTGTCAGCCTCGACCCGCCGCTCGTCAGCATCTGCATCGACCACTCGGCATCCGTATACAACGCGATGTCGAAGACAAAGCATTTTGTCGTCAACATCCTTTCGGAAGGCCAGGAAGCACTCGCTCGCAGGTTCGCCGAGTCCGATCCAAACCGGTTTGAGGGGATTGGATTCGAGCGGGCACAAAATGGTGCCGTGCTTCTCAAGGACGTACTTGGATACATCGAATGCTCGGTCGTCGCGCGTCACGAAGCGGGAGATCACGACATCATACTCGGACAGGTGGACGTCGCGATGGCCGATGAAGGCAAACCGCTGCTGTACTATCGCGGAGGATACGCGCAGCTCGAGCGCTGAACCGTGAGCCCCCTCCTCGCTTCACAACGCGCTCGAGGGATCGAGATCCTCGACAACCCCGACATCGAGCCCGAAATCATGACGCGCTCGATGCGGGATGTCGCCCGCGCGAACGCACTCTTCGGCGGACGACGAGCGGCTCTGGCCGAGCTGATGCCTGCACTGACCGGCCTGCCGGGCAATGGCGAAATGCTCGACATTGGAGCGGGACTCGGCGACATCACCGCTGCGGCGAAAAAATCGGCCGAGTCAGTCGGCGTTTCGCTCAGAACGATCGGCATCGACAGCTCTCCACCGCTGCTCGCCATGCAGCGTGGATCGATGGACGCAGTTGTGCGCGGCGATGCGCTCGCCCTGCCGTTCGCTAATCGCAGTGTCGACATCGTGATGGCATCACAGGTCCTTCATCATTTCCACTTCGCTGACGCGATCACTTTTGTCAGGGAGATGAATCGCGTGGCCCGCTGGCGCGTAGTGATCAGTGACCTTCGCCGCAGCCGTATCGCCGCCGCCGGCCTCTGGCTCGGATCCTTCCCTCTCGGATTCCATCCAATCAGCAGGCACGATGGTGTAGTTTCCGTAATGCGGGGATTCACTCCCGCAGAGCTCGCGGAGATCGTGGAAGCGGCGACGGGTCAGCGCCCGGAAGTGCATCGCCGTCTTGGATTCCGCCTTACAACGAGTTGGAACCCCGAACCATGAATTCCGCAGCAAGAGCCCCATTCGAGCTCGGCCCAATGCCACTCGGCCGCCCGATGGAAACGATCGACGAGAAAATCGTGCGCGCACCGTGGCGAATGATCTTCGACATCGCTCGCAAGGTTGAAGAGTGGCCCGCTCACCTGCCCCACTATCGCTTCGTTCGATTCAGGGAAAGAGCGAGCGACGGTGGCGGAATCGTCGAAATGGCCGCGGATAGACCCTTCGGACCAATAGGATGGCCGACCTGGTGGCTATCGGAAATGTCGGTCGATGACGGCGAGCCGGCGATCCGTTTCAGGCATATCGGCGGTATAACGAAGGGCATGGATGTTGAGTGGTCGTTCCGTGCGGTCCCGGAAGGCACTCACGTGAAGATCCTTCACGTGTGGGATGGGCCGCCTGTTCCGGTTTTTGGTATCCCTGCCGCTACGTTTGTAATTGGTCCGGTTTTTATTCATGGTATCGCATCCCGCACTCTGGCCGGTCTGGCCACAGTCGCAGAGCGAGAGGCGGGAAAACGCGCAAGCGCCCCAGCCGAAGGCTGATTTGGAGAATACTTGTCGAAACGAAGAGTTGTAATAACGGGAATTGGAGCGGTGACGCCGATTGGCTCAACCGTTGAAGGTCTTTGGAACGGACTGCGTAAAGAGCAATCGGCCGTAGGGTCGATAACACGCTTTGACCCGAGCATTTTTAAAAGCCACAACGCGGCCGAGGTCAACGACTTCGAGGCGACCGACTATCTGGATCGCAAGCGCGCCAAACGGCTCGATCGTTATGGCCACTTTTCGGTCGCTACCGCGCAGATGGCGATCGCCGACTCCGGGATCAATCTTGCGACCGAAGACCGTGACCAGATCGGCTCGACAATGGGCAGTGCACTCGGCGGGCTGGAGTTCGCCGAAAGTCAGCTCGACCTCTATCTCCGCGAAGGCATCCGGTCTGTCGATCCAATGCTCGCGCTTTGCGTGTTCGGTGGCGCGTCAAGCTGTAATATCGCGATCGAGCTTGGCATAACCGGTCCGAACTCGACGAACTCGATGAGCTGCGCGTCCGGTACGATCGCAGTCGGGGAAGCATTCCGGCTCATTCGCGACGGTTACGCTGACGTGATGGTTTCCGGTGGAGCGGAAGCACCACTCGCTCCGCTTTGTTTCGGTGCCTTCTCGATCATTCGCGCGATGTCCACGCGTAACGACGACCCGGGAGCAGCGTCGCGCCCGTTCGACAAGGATCGCGATGGCTTTGTGATGGGAGAAGGCGCGGCAGTGATGGTCCTCGAGGAGTACGATCGTGCCGTCGCTCGCGGTGCGAAGATCTACGCGGAAGTTGTCGGATTCGGCTTCACGAACGACGCGTACCACATGACGGCACCGCGTCCGGATGGGTCGCAGGCCGCGAGATCGATGCGGCTCGCGTTGAAGGACGCGCACATCGAGCCGAGCGAGATCGCGTATGTCAACGCTCATGGAAGCTCGACGCCGCTGAATGATCCGACCGAGACAAAGGCAATCAAGGATGTGTTCGGAGAATCGGCCTACTCGCTGAATATCAGCGGGACGAAGGGCTACTACGGCCATGCACTCGGCGCATCAGGCGCAATCGAGACCGCGATCTCCGCGCTCGCGATCGAGCGTGAATGGCTTCCACCGACCGTGAACCTCGCCGTTGCCGACGAGGCGTGCGATCTTAACTTTCTGCCCGGAACTGGACGCAGTGAGCGCGTGGAGCATGTGCTCACCAACTCCTTCGGGTTTGGCGGCATCAATGCCGCGCTCGTGCTTCGCCGCGTGACCTGACGCGCCGAGGGCAGCGCGGCCCTCACTTGAAACTAGGGAGCTTCAGATGCGCGACTCATGGCGCCACTTTATCGCCGAGTTCATCGGCACTTTTGCGCTGGTTTTCGTTGGCGGCGCAGCGATCATGATCGCGAAGGACACGAACAGTCCGTCGGGCTTGATTGGAATTGCGTTTGCGCACGGCCTGATATTGGCCGTGATGGTGAGCGCGCTGATGCGCATCTCCGGCCACTTCAATCCCGCGGTCACTCTGGGCTTTCTCGCGACGCGGAGAATCGAAGTGTCGATGGCCGCGGTCTACATCCTCGGTCAGCTGATCGGCGCAATCCTCGGAGCGTACGCGCTCAAGTTCACGTTCCCGTTCGTGCTGTTTGAAGCGACGCGCGGAGGCGGCCAGGCGGTCGCACTACAGGTGAGCGGTTCCCAGGCATTCCTGCTCGAGGCGATCGCGACGTTCTTCCTTGTTATTGTGGTGTTTGGGACGGCAGTAGATCCAAAGGCGCCGAAAGTCGGCGGACTGGCAATCGGACTCGTCGTCGCCGCGGACATACTTGCGATCGGTCCCTTGACGGGCGCATCGATGAATCCCGCCCGGTCATTCGGTCCTGCCATTGCGAGCGGCATCTACGAGGCACAGCTCCTCTACTGGCTCGCACCAATTACGGGCGGTGTTATCGCTGCCTTGCTGTACGAGTATTTGTTCCTGCGGCGAGAGATGGAACCTGAGCTTCACGGAACACTCAAGCCTGCCGCAACTATCGGGGAGAAGCCGCCGAAGGGGCACACTCACTAGGTGGGTGAGGAAACAGCTCCATCGATTGATGCAGTCAGGAACAGAGTAGCGACAACCATTCCTCCCGCGAACAAGAAAGGAATCCCCTTCCCAAGCACGTCCATGCCGTATCCCGCGATCAGTGGAAACGCCACGCGGGATACGCCGCCGAAGGTGTGCTGCACTCCCATGTAGAGCCCGCGCTCAGTTTGCGGAACGACTCGCGACAGCATCGCGGTCACGCATGGAAATGTGAATGCCGTTCCCAATGGCATCAGAGTCAGCGCGATGAGCATCGTTGGATACGACGTGATGTTCGCCACCATCGCAAGCCCGACAGCGAGCAATACCAGGCCGAGCCGCGCGAGCCTTACTTCACCGAGCCACTCGATCATGCGACCGAGGACGCCGGCCCGCACCAGCACTCCGATTCCACCGAGATACATCACGAAATAACCGACGTTCTGCTCGTTGACTCCAAGTCGCTCGGAAAGAATGAGCGGAAGCATTGGAGTAGTTCCGTAAAACGCCCCGATCGCGATCGCATAAATCAGAATGAGCCGCGATGCTGGAGCCTTGGGATGAGTGAGAACTGAGCGAATTGCGCCAATTCCCGAACCAGATGGACGAGTAAGTGCGGCGCGTTGCGCGCTTGTGGTTTGCGACTCGCGCAAAAAGCGCCACGCGAAAATACTGACGAGAACGCAGAGAACAGCAGAGCCGAGTCCGGGCGCTGTTCGGCCGCCGAACCTGATGAGAAGCGAGCCAAGGGCGGGACCGACAACCGCGCCGAGGCTGGTCACGGCGGAAAGCCAGCCGAGCGCTTTCGCGCGATCCTTTCCTTCAGTGATGTCGGCGACATACGCCTGCACGACGCCGATCGTGCCGCCACCAAGCCCTTGAATGATCCGCGAGACAAAGAGAAGCCAGAGCGAATCGGCGTACGCGAAAATGACGTATGCGAACGCGGAGAAGAGCAAACCCACCAGAATGGCCGGGCGGCGTCCGTAACGGTCCGACATCCAGCCCCACGCCGTCGCACTGAGAAGCTGCGCGACAGAGAATGCCGCGACGAGAGCGCCGACGACGGCGGCGTTGGCACCGAGTCTAGTCGCGTAAAACGGCAGCAGCGGATAGACAATGATCAGTCCCAACATGTCCACGAATGCCGTGACCATGAGGACGGTCAGCTTTCCCTTCAAGCGCTTTCCCCGCGTTGGCGACGAGAAAAAAACGTCAGTATGCTGAATCTACCGGGTGGCCACTGGAACGTAACGTGCCAGCGGTGTACGAAAGAGAAGTAACATCGCAACGAACATCAGGAGCTACAAATGACGGCATTCACACGCCTCGTTGTGCTGGCCGCTTGTCTCGTCATTCCAGCGTGTGCGTCGAGCGGGACCAACGCAGCAAATAGAGAAGAACCGACCACTCTTCTAGTCGACAATCAGTCGTTCCTCGATCACAACGTCTACGTGATCCGCGGAAGCCAGCGTCTGCGCGTCGGCACGGCGACGGGAATGTCCAAGTCCCATCTCACGATCCCTCGGGGCGTCGTTTTCGGCCTGACGACCCTCCGGTTCATGGCCGATCCGATTGGCAGCAACCGGACTCCGGTTTCCGAGGAGATCACAGTAAACCAGGGCGACGAGATTACCCTGCGAATACCGCCCGTCTGATTTCTGACGGGTCGTAACTTCGGCGGCGGACGTGCGTATTGTCCTCAAGGCAATACGTCGTCCACACCCGAAGGGAAAAACTCCATGAGCCCAGGCGATTTCGCGGACCTGATGATGGCCGTATCGATCATCGGCACGATAGCACTTTCAGTTGGCTTTATGACGTTCGTGAGAGCCTGGTCCCGCAGGTACGCGAAGGGAAACAGTGAGACCGTGATTCAGGGTTACGATCCCGACGCAATCGCGCGGCTTCAAGCATCGGTCGACGCAATCAGCATCGAAGTCGAGCGTATCTCCGAAGGTCAGCGATTTACCACCCGTCTCCTCAACGAGACCGTCGGCGACAAATCGAGAATCGGATCAGGCCAGTAGCGTTCGGTCTACAGCTCCAATCGAGGTAAGGCCGGAAAGCGCGAGTGACAGATCGATCTCGGCCATCAGGGTTCTGATAAGGTGTCGCACACCTTCTTCACCGTGACTTGCCATTGCGTACGCATAGGGCCGACCAACAAGAACTGCCCGCGCGCCAAGCGCGATCGCTTTTAGAACGTCCGCGCCGCGCCTGACTCCGCTGTCGAGCAGCAGCGGAATCTTTCCATCGACTGCATCGACCATCCCCGGAAGCGCGTCGAGCGTGCCGATACCTCCGTCGAGCTGACGACCGCCGTGATTCGACACGACGATTCCATCGACGCCATGATCGACGGCCTTCCGGGCATCATCAGGATGGACGAGACCTTTCAGTACCAGCGGCAGTTTCGTCTGCGTGCGAAGCCAGTCGATGTCCGTCCAGCTGAATGCCGGATTCGCGAACATTCCAAGGAACTGCATGATCGCGGCGCGCGGATCTTCCTGCGGCGGCTTCGCGAGCGTCGAGAGAAAGACGGGATCCGACAGATAGTTCACGATGCCCTGTCCCTGCAGGAAAGGCAGGTAACCCAGCCGAAGGTCCTGCTCGCGCCATCCAAGCACGGGAGTGTCGAGAGTGACGATGATGGCGGAGTAACCGGCTGCCGTGGCGCGGGAGATCATGCTGCTTGCGACGTCACGACTGCGCGCCGGATAGAGCTGAAACCACCTCGTCGACGCTCCCATGATCTGGGCGATGTCTTCGATCGTAACCGATGAGACAGTACTCAGTGTGAACGGAATTCCAGCCGCGGCGGCTGCGCGCGCAGGAGCTCGCTCTGCATCTGCGTGCATGATGCCCTGAACGCCGATTGGTGCCAGCGCGAACGGCGCTGGCAGTCGCGCTCCGAACAGCTCGGTCGAGATATCGCGATCACTAACGTCGTTCAGAACTCGCGGTCGAAGCTTCACACGCTCGAATGCTTCTCGATTCGCTCGATAGGTGTCATTGCCGCCTGCCGATCCGGCGATGTACCAGTACGCTTCATCGCTAAGGGCGGCCCGTGCACGCGATTCCCATTCCTCAAATGAGAATGGCAGGTCGATGCGGTTGCCGGCCACGGCCGCTCCGTAAACCTGGTGCTGGGTCTCCTGCCCGATGTTTGCCATGGCTACTTCGCTTTTCTCCGTGAGAAACGAAGGCCGCTCCACGTTTCGTCGATCGCACAGACCTTTGTATCGACAAGCCCGGTAGTGAGACCGTGATCGCGGATCAAATTCTCATCGAGGTCGGTGTCCATTTTCGCCGCCTTCTTTGGCCATGCAACCCACAGCATGCCTCCATTTGCCGGCATCAAACGCGACGCCTTCGCGAATTCTGTCATGAATCTCGAGAACTTCGTGACGAAGAGCACGATCACATCCGCCTCACCCGACGCTCGCGTGATGATGGAAACTCCTGCGGGCAGCGGTTGAAGGACCTGTCTGAAATTCGGCGGCGCGCCGAGGGCTATCAGACGACTTCCAGGTTTGAGTCCAAGCTTTTGAGGAAGCGGAGTGCCTGAATAACCGGCGGTCGCGCGCATCGCCTATGGTCCGACTCGCAGGTATTTCTCTTCGTATCTCACGATCGAGTCCTGGATCACCTGCATCGCCACCTCGCTCTTCTCCCATCCAATGATCTCGACTCGCCTGCCCTCGAGATCCTTGTAGATGTGAAAAAAATGCTCGACCTCCTTGAGGTAGTGCTGCGATAGATCGGCGATGTCGAAGTACTCGTTGTAGAACGGGTCGTACGATGGAACCGCAATGATCTTGTCGTCCGGCTCACCGCGGTCGAGCATCTTCAAAACACCAACGGGACGGCAATCGATCTGGCAGCCGGGGAATGTCGGCTCGTTGATGCTGACGATGATGTCGAGCGGATCGTGGTCTTCGTGCAGCGTTCGCGGAATGAATCCGTAGTCGCCCGGGTAGTGAACGGCTGAGAAGAGCACGCGGTCGAGGCGGAATTGTCCGCTCACCTTGTCGAGCTCGTACTTGTTGCGGCTGCCGCGCGGGATTTCCACCACGGCAGTTACCACTTCGGGTGGGTGAGAGCCTACCGGGAAATCATGCCAGGGGTTCACGCGGTGGCTCTCTCCATTGTGCCCTTGTACCTCATGGGTTCTTCCTCGACGCCGAAGTTGGAACGGGCGAGGTCATCGATCCGGCTCATATCGTCCGCCGAAAGTTCGGGAAGGTCGCTCGCCGCCGCAAACTCGGCCAGCTGCTCATCGTCGTAAATGTTAGGCAGAACGCTGATGACTCGCGGCTCGGCGAGCAGCCATTTCAAGGCGGCCTGCCCGAGCGTCATGTTCGTTGTGAGGAATTCGAGCGTGCGGACTTTCTTGATGCCGTTGACGAGCCAGGAGCGCGGCCGATGGCGCCGATGGTCGTTCGCGGCGAATACAGTGTCTTCAGTGTATTTGCCCTCGAGCATTCCGGACGCATGCGTGACGCGGACGTTGAACATGCAGTCCGGCGCGTGCTCGCGTGCGGCGTCGATCATCGCGGTGCCCGGCTCCTGCTCGAGGATGTTCCAGATCATCTGGATGGTGCCGACGTCGGGCTCGCGCTCGCACAGCTCGACCACTTCGTACAGCCAGCCGATTGCGGGACCGAAGGCTGCGCCCCACACTCCGATCTTGCCTTCGCGTTTCAGCTCGCGGAGCGTTTCCCAGATCCGAGGTTCCCGAACGTGATCCATCTTCACGTTGTGAAGCTGAAGCACGTCGATGTGATCAGTCCCGAGTCGCTCGAGACTTTTCTCGACGGCGGATCGCATGTACACGGGATCGAATCTCTGCGGGAGCTCGCTTTGCCCGCGCCGGGCCTTAACTGCGTTTTCGTCGTAGATGTCGTAGCCGATCTTTGTCGAGTAGACGACATCGTTTCTCCGGCCGGCGAAAGCAGTCGCGAGCTGTCGCTCACTTCTTCCATTGCCATAGCTGTCGGCGGCATCGAAGAAGTTGACGCCGAATTCGTCGTGAGCGCGCCTGAGCATGGCGACCGCTTCAGCGTCCGATTTTTCTCCCCACCAGCCGGTGGCGAGCGTCCACGTACCGAAACCGACCTCGCTTACAGCGATCTCCGCTCCGGGGAAAGTTCTATACCTCATTGGATTGCTTGTTCTCCTGGGTCAGCCTTCAAAACTAATCCGACCGGATTTTTTCGGTGGCTGCCAGCATAGGCTTGTCAGCCTGGAGTGCGGAGAGTTTCTGGCTTCCGCGCCAGGCTTGCTGAGGTGGGAGTGTCAGCGGCTGACTAGCCAGGGCCGCTTCGACACAAATCATTCGCAGATACTCGTCGTTGTCCATGTCCGGCAACTTCTTCGTCTTCTCGGCCCACGGATTCCACACAACGGTATCGGGGAACCTGGTGGCGGTGATGTGCAGAGAACGGCCCGTGTAACGGTCGAGCAGATGAAGTGTCGGCGGCGCATCGATGTAGACACGATCGGTTTCGCAGGAAATGCGGACCTCTGCTGAACCTTCGTTCTTGAGAAGGTCGTTGTCCGTCTTGTCCACGTACTGCGCAGCGAACAATCCGCTCAGTTTGGCGCGCCTTACGTCAGCTACAGCCAGATAGGTATGCAGCGCCGACGTGAAGCTGAACGCTTCGGCGCCCGTATTGATGATGGTGAGAGAGACTTCGATCGATTCCGCATCGAGGTCGACGGTTAGTTCAGCTCGATAGGGATGTGGCCAGAGCTGTCGCGTCGAAGCTGTGTCTTCGGTGAAAAGCGTGACCGAAGATGCCGACTGACGTGCTGAATCGACCTCCCACTCTGTCGTCCTGAGCCAGCCATGCTTGGGCAGCGGCCCGCTGTCGGCGAATTGCGGAAATACGACAGGAATGCCGCCCCTGATTGCCTTTCCGTTCTCCAGCATTGCCTTTCTGCTCAGGAACAGCCGCTCGGTGTCGCCGGCTGGAATCCACGACGTCACGTGCGCACCGTTCAGATAGACTTCTGCCGAGCTGCCAGAGGGATGAGAGAGGACGAGTTTGCGGATCACCGGCTCGGTGCCGTCAGCGCTGCTTGCTGAGCGCTTTTGCCGCCTCGACAGCGAAGTACGTGAGGATGAAGTCCGCTCCGGCTCTGCGAATGCCGAGCAATGACTCCATCATCACTCGATCGCGATCGATCCATCCGCGCTCGGCGGCGGCGCAAATCATCGCGTACTCGCCACTCACCTGATACGCCGACACGGGGTATCCCGTCGCCGCCTTCACTCGCGAAATGACGTCGAGGTACGGGCCGGCGGGCTTCACCATTATCGCGTCGGCGCCTTCGTCGATGTCAGCGAGCACCTCGCGAATCGCTTCGTCGGAGTTCGCCGCGTCCATCTGATAACCCCTTCGGTCGCCTGATTTCGGCGCTGATTCTGCTGCATCGCGAAATGGGCCGTAGTAAGCGGAGGCGTACTTCGCCGCGTAGCTCAGTATCGGTGTATTCGACGAACCACTCTCGTCGAGTGCCGATCGAATTGCCGCCACGCGTCCATCCATCATGTCGCTCGGTGCGATAACGTCCGCCCCTGCTTCCGCGTGCGACACCGACACGCGAGCGAGAAGCTCGAGAGTCTCGTCATTCTTCACCTCCCCATTCTCGAGAATTCCGCAGTGACCGTGTTCGGTGTACTCGCACATGCAGACATCGGTGATGACGACGAGGTCGGGAAACTCTTTCTTGAGAAGACGCACCGCTTTCTGCACCGCCCCATCATCGGCCCATGCTTCGCTTCCCGTTGCATCCTTCTTGTCGGGAATACCGAAGAGAATTACTCCGCCGACGCCCGCGTCGGCTGCAGCTGATGCATCCTTGAGCAATTCGTCAGGGGAAGTCTGAGCGACGCCCGGCATCGAATCCACGGCGCGACGAAGTCCATTTCCATTACGGACAAAAAGAGGAAGAACAAGCTGCGAAGGGAGTAGCGTCGTCTCACGGACCAGACGGCGCAACGGTTCAGTGCGACGCAGACGACGTCCGCGGTACATCTGAGAATCCGCCATGCTACTCAGGTTGTGGTGGAATGAGCTGAGGCGAGTTTCGGAGCTCCATCAACAGGCTCGTCGCGCCTCGCGTCCGCAGATCGGCGGCAAGCGCCCGTCCCGATGCTTCGGGTGATTCGGTATCGACGGAAATCGATCCGCGAACTGAATCGCGACCCGCCAGGTCGCTGACGAACCCGTGAAGAATCAACTCGCCACCATCTTCGAACGACGCGAGCGCGCCGATTGGAACCTGACATCCGCCATCGAGCGCCGAAAGAAATGCACGCTCACTGCGCGTCGCTATTTCGGTTGGGCGATGGTTCAGATGAGACACGATCTCGCGAAGCTCCTCGTCATCCTTACGGATCTCGACAGCGATCGCGCCCTGACCGGCAGCAGGAAGCCATTGAGGCGGCTCAAGAAATTGCTTGATGCGCTGACGGGCATTCAGACGAATGAGGCCAGCCGCGGCAAGAATCGCGGCGTGAACCTGGCCCGTGTCGACTTTCTTCAAACGCGTTGGAACGTTGCCGCGAAGTTCAACGACTTCCAGATCCGGCCTCGCTGCGAGAAGCAACGCGCGTCTCCTGAGACTCGAAGTGCCGACTCTCGACCCCGCGGGAATTGCAGCGAGATCATCGGCCTGAGTTACCGGATTCACAACGAGCACGTCACGTGGGTCTTCGCGCTCGAGAATCGCCCCGAATACCAGTCCTTCAGGCAGCTCCGTCGGCAGATCCTTCAGCGAATGGACGCAGCAATCCACCTTCTTCTTCGCGAGCGCGACCTCGAGCTCATGTGTGAACAGCCCCTTCGCACCGATCTCGCTCAGCGGCTCGTCAAGCTTCTTGTCGCCCGTCGTCTTGAACGTCACTATCTCGCAGGCGAACCCGCGCGTCTCGAGCGCCGCTTCGACGATGCGAGCCTGACGAAGAGCCAGCTCGGACGAGCGGGTTGCGACTCGAATGACGCGATCGGTCATTTCAACGCCCGCACAACCGCCGCGATCAATCCATCCGTCGTGGACTCGTCGGCCTCACCGGCCAGCTCGATGCCGACCGCGTTGACTGCTTCCGTGGTCTGCGGGCCAATCGAAACTGCAGGTGCCTTGAGTGCCATCTCTTCACCGACCGCATCGACATATCCGCGAACGGCGGACGCGGATGCGAACGTGACGAGATTTACTGTTCCGGCTTCGAGTGCGCGGGTGAGCTTCGTCGCATCTTCCTGATTGCGTATGGAGCGATACGCGTGAATCACGTTCACGTCCGCTCCCATCGCAGTGAGACCATCGGGCAGAACCTCGCGCGATCCTTCCGACGTGACGTAGAGAACTCGCGCACCGGCGAGATCGTCGCGCTCTTCGAGCTTTTCGAGAAGTCCCTCAGCGACAAAGCGCTCGGGGATGACGTCGACTGCTATCCCGTGCTCGAGGAGTGCGCCGGCAGTTGCCGGTCCAACTGCGGCGATCGTCAACCCGGCGAGCGCACGAGCATCCCGCCCCGCGCCGAGCAGCTGCTCCCAGAAGATTTTCACCGCGTTCTGACTGGTGAAAATCAACCACGTGTAGTCGTCGAGGCGAACGATCACTTCCCGAAGCGGCGAGAGATCGAGTCTCGCGATCCGCATTGCAGGCATCTCGATTACATCGGCGCCTATCTCGCTCAGCCGATCGCTGAGAGTCGATGACTGCTGCGATGCGCGCGTGACCACTACGCGCTTTCCAAAGAGTGGCCGATTCTCGAACCAGCTGATCTCATCGCGGAGAATTACCGACCAGCCGATAACGGTGATGACCGGCGCGGCAATTCCTGCCGCAGCGGCACGCTCGGCGATCGTGCCAAGCGTTGCGATGACAGTGCGCTGCTTCGATCGCGTTCCCCACTGAATCGCGGCCGCGGGAATCTCGGCCGGCATACCGCCGGATATCAGCGCTTCGGAAATGGACGGAAGTGTTTTGACTCCCATGTACAGCACGATCGTTCCGCCGGTTTTCGCGAGCGCATTCCAATCTGTCTGCGTTGTCGCCTTTGCCGGATCCTCGTGACCTGTGACAAATGTTACCGATGTCGCCAGACCGCGATGCGTAACGGGAATACCTGCGTATGCGGCAGCCGCGATCCCGGCGGTCACGCCAGGAACAACTTCGAACGGAACACTCGCATCGTTAAGCGCCTGCGCCTCTTCACTGCCTCGCCCGAACACAAAAGGATCGCCGCCCTTGAGGCGCACGACTCGCTTTCCTTCGCGCCCAAGCTTCACGAGAAGCTCGTTGATCTCATCCTGTGTTACGGATCGCCTGTCGCCGCCGCGTTTCCCGACATTATACAGCTCGGGATGCCCTGTTTCTCTCGCATCGGCTGGAAGTAGATCCCGATTCGCGAGTGCGTCGAAGACAATCGCGTCGGCGCTCTCGATCAATTTCTTTCCGCGCACGGTAATCAGGCCAGCATCGCCTGGTCCAGCGCCAACGAGGTACACGACTCCCGGAGCAGTGGTCATGCGGCACTCCGTTCATCGCCACCGCGCATCGATTCAGCGTCGACACCCACTCGCTGACACCACGCCACATACTCAGATGGAGAAATCTCCGACGGCTTGATCTCGCTCCGCCCGCCCCAGAACACGTTGGTATAGCTGACGGGGATTCCCGCTTCAGCAAGGTGCTCGTCTATCGCTGCCTTATGCGCGAGCACAAGAGTTTTGTCGGTCCCATGCGCGACAGCCATGATGTTGACGTTCGCAAACTCCGGCCCGCCCTCGCGCCAGTAAGCGTGCGTCAGGATGTGGTGACGGCCAACTTCGCGTCCAGCTTCGATCTCTCGTCCTCCTGGAACACGCCAATGAAAAAGAGCGTTGTATCGCGTCACCCGCGCTCCCGACGCCGACGGTTTCACATGCTCGAGAAACGTGGAGAACCGGCCGATCACGCCGCGCTCATTCAACGAGCTGCCGATGCGCATGAATTCCTCATAAGAAATTCCCGCTTCATCAGCACGTTGACGCCACGGAGACTGCCTTATCTCGTCGACGCGAAATTCCCGCTTGAGTGGAGACAGAACGTGCCACTCGGATTTCGAGAGCTCGACGATGTTCGTGTCGAGTACCTTTCCCGGCTCGTCGGTGCGCGATCCCGGGTCCATTCCCTTTCGCCGCACATGTCCAACACCGAGAGCGAACAAGCGCCGCGCAGGCATGATGCGAAATGCTACGGCGCCAATCCGTGACGCGAGCAGCTCGCAATGCTTTCGCATCGAGTAGCCCTGAGGAATCTTGAGCGTCGTCCACAGCCGGTACGCCGAGCCCGGTGTGTCACCGTCGGTGGAGCGAATTACGACGTGTCCGGAGAACGGATCCTCCTTCGACATGTAGTCGAACGCCTCGTCGAGGTGCTCTGACGGGACTCGCCACGCGATGAGCGCTCCCGGAGCAAGATTCGTCGCCATAAGCGTCTGGCGAATTCTTCGAATCGTCCCCGTCTCGAGCATCGCCCGCAAACGCTCATGAACCGTTTCTTCAGATTCTCCCGCGCGCGTCGCAATCTCCCGGAATGGTTCCTCGTTGAAGCCGGCGATTGTGTCTTCGGAGACAGCAAGGATCCGGGCGTTGACCGGATCAGAGACTTCGGTAGGTACTCCTGCGACGATCATTCCTTGTCGCGAGCAGGTACCGACTTCAAGCGCTTCCATCGCACCAGCAGCATCAGCGCGTAACCGACGTAGATCACTGTCGCGGCTGCATACGCGAGATAGTAGAAGCGGGAATTGTCAGGCAACGTAGGTCTCCGGCGGATGCGCATTGTCACGCTCGACCGCGTACCGGTACCGCGCCCGCAGAAGCGCTACGTAAAGCAGCGTGAACGCTGCAAACGCGAGCAGAAGCGTCGTCAGCATCTCACCGGGCAGCGACGGCGCACTCGGCTTCATCAGAATCGGGCGGGGATGAAGCGTCCGGAACAGGTAGACGCTGAGATGGATGAAAGGAATGAGCAATGCGCCAAGTATTCCGAGAACGGCGCTGTAGCGCGCGCGCATGTCCTTGTCTTCGATCGCTCCGCGCAGAACGAGGTACGCGACGTAAATGAACCAGAGGAACAAAGTGAGTGTGAGCCGCGCATCCCAGGTCCAGTATGCGCCCCAGATCGGCCTGCCCCAGAGCGGGCCGGTCGTGAGAACAACCGTCGTGAATACGACGCCGACTTCCGCCGATGCCTCAGCGATCCTGTCGAGCCGATCTTCTCTCAGCCAGAGGTATAGAATGCTGACGAGCGCGACGAGCCCGAACGCCATGAACGCGACCCACGCCGCCGGGGCGTGAACATAGAGAATCTTCTGCGCGGGTCCCTGCAACGCCTCGAGCGGCGTGAAGAAAATCGCACGGATGTATGTAATAACGACCGCGAAAACTGCCGCGATCGACAGAGGAGTGGGTTTCATTCCTCGAGAGTGAATGGATATGCGAGGGTGCACGCGACAACGAATACAAGGTCGAATGCAACCAGCAATTTAAGCCACGCCACGGCATCTCCAACGGGCCGGCCGCTCATGAGCTTGGCGGTCGCCTGCGCCGCGGGAATCACGATCGGGACGAAAAACGGCAGCGCGAGCATCGGCAGCAGCAGCTCCGCCAGTCGGGTGTTGACCGCCATCGCGCTGAAAAGCGTCCCCACGGCGACCAGGCCGATCGCCGCCAGCAAGGCAACCATCGCCAATGGCGCGGCTATCCGCCCCATTGGAAGATTGTAGAACAATGCTACAGCCGGAATCGCGACTGTCTGCACAGCCGCGACGAAAACGAGACTCGCGATCGCCTTGCCGAGAAAGATGGACTCGCGCGCAACTGGCGATGCCAGAAGCCCATCGATCGCGCCGTCAGGCTGTTCGACGCCGAACGACCGGTGCATCCCCAGGAGACCCGAGAACGTGAAGATGATCCACAGAACTCCCGGCGCTAGATCGATGGCTGACACGGCGGTCGCATCCCACGCAAAGAAGAAGATCACGATTCCAAGCAGCGCAAATACAACGGCCGAGAGAAATGCGCTACGTGTGCGGAATTCGATCGACATGTCTTTACGCGCGATCAGCCACGCGTCACGCAGCACATCAACCATTCGCCGCGACCAGCTCGTGATATTCCCGCGCGAAGCTGGACGGTTCGATCTCGTCACGAGTCTCGCTGCGGACGAGCTTCCCACGGTCCATGATTGCGGCGCGGGTAGCGAGTCCGAGACCTTCCTCGATGTTGTGGGTAACGAGGATGAGCGCAGCGCCCGCATCGCGAAGCTCGATCAACAGTGAGGCAAGTGCGCTAGCACCCGCGACGTCGAGTCCCGTAAACGGCTCGTCCGCGAGGACGACCGAAGGCGAATGCACGATCGCGCGCGCAACTGCAACGCGCTGCTTGAGTCCGCGGCTGAGCGCGCGAACCGGCGTATCTGCCCGGTCGAGAATGCGCATTCGCTCGAGCGCATCGGTGGATCGAGCGACAGGATCGGGAACACGGTAGAGCCGCGCCGCAAACTCCACATTCTCGCGCGCGGTCAGGGCATCGTACAACAGGCTCTGATGAGAGATCACTCCGACACGACGCCGCACATCCGGTCCTCCCGGGAGCGTCGCATCGCCAATTCGAGCCTTTCCTGAAGTCGGCCGAAGAAGTCCGCCGAGCATGCGAAGGAGCGTCGTCTTCCCTGCTCCGTTCGGTCCAAAAAGCGCGAGCGCCTCGCCACCACCGACGGCGAGAGTAACGCCGTCGACAGCCCGGCGCGCCCCGAACGAGCGGCTCAGGTTATCGGTGGCGACCACTGCGCCATTTGCGCTTTGCATGAGTCCCGAAAGGTGACACTCTGGCGCGTGCCGTGCAAAACGGGATAACGTACCAGCGACACGAACTGACCCGGCCAAAATGAGCGACATCGACGTACTTCTTCATGAAAACCGCAAGTTTCCGCCGTCCGAGGAGTTTCGCGCGCAGGCCACGATCTCGTCACCGGACATCTATGAAGAGGCCGCACGCGATCCGGAGGCATTCTGGGCCGCCCGGGCCGGCGAACTCGAGTGGATAAAGCCCTGGGACAAAACTCTCGAATGGAATCCGCCCCACGCGAAGTGGTTCACCGGAGGAAAGCTCAACGCATCAGTCAACTGCGTTGACCGTCATGCAAAGAGCGACCGCAAGCATGCCCCCGCTCTCATATGGGAAGGTGAGCCGGGCGATCAGCGGACACTGACATTTGCAGCTCTCAGCGCCGAAGTGAACCGCTTTGCCAATGGCCTCAAATCGCTGGGTGTCACGAAGGGCGATCGAGTCGCGATCTATCTTCCGATGATTCCGGAAGCGGCGATATCGATGCTCGCCTGCGCCCGGATAGGCGCGATTCATTCCGTCGTATTCGGCGGATTTTCGCCGGAGTCGCTCAGCGACCGGATAAACGATTCGGAATGCAAGGTTCTCATCACAGGCGACGGTGGATTTCGCCGCGGACAAATAATCCCGCTGAAGAAAAACGCCGACGAAGCAGTCGCACTGACGCCGTCAATTCAGAAGGTCGTCGTCGTCAAACGCGATCGTGTTGCGGGCCCCGGCTCTGCAGGATCGAAGATCGAAGTTGACATGAAAGAGGGGCGCGACATCTGGTATCACGATCTGGTGGAGAATCTCGATCCCGAGTGCGAGCCCGAAGTGATGGACGCTGAAGATGTGCTCTTCATCCTCTACACTTCAGGAACTACGGGAAAGCCGAAGGGAATCGTTCACACGACCGGCGGCTACATGACCGGTGTTGCGACGACCAGCAAGTATGTCTTCGATCTGAAGGACGACGACGTTTTCTGGTGCACCGCCGACGTCGGCTGGGTTACAGGACACTCGTGTCTGGTGTACGGACCACTCGCGAACGGCGCGTCATGCGTCATGTACGAAGGCGCACCCGACAGTCCCGGGAAGGACCGGTTCTGGGACATCTGCGAGCGGCACAAGGTGACGATTCTCTACACCGCGCCAACCGCAATTCGCGCATTCATGAAATGGGGTGCCGAATATCCGGCCAGGCACGATCTCTCTCACCTGAGATTGCTCGGCTCCGTTGGCGAGCCAATCAATCCCGAGGCGTGGATGTGGTATCGCGAGAATATCGGCGGAAATCGCTGCCCAATCATCGACACGTGGTGGCAGACGGAGACCGGAGCGATGGTGATCTCGCCGTTGCCAGGCCT
>JBDTNA010000014.1:0-20108 GCA_039933985.1 Gemmatimonadales bacterium
GCAGCGATCGATTGACCGCGGAGAACGCAGAGGAGTCCTCGTTTTTTTCCTCTGCGGTCTCTGCGTCTCTGCGGTAGACGTCCTCGTCCCCTCGGGTACCGTTTGCCTGACCCGGCCAGATGCCGAAGCAAAAGGCATTCGGGGCTTCCTGACGCCCTGCCTTCTGCATATTTACTTCCCGGACAACAGTCTCACAGCAGGGAGCCCCAGTGATACGATCTCTCCGCAGATTCTCGACATCGCTGCTCGTCGCAATGATTGCCGCCCCGCTGTCCGCACAACAGAATCCCACGCCACCAGCACCCGTCGCCGCCCGCGAGCCCCACGAAACATCAATCCACGGCTACAAGCTGAGTGACGACTACTTCTGGCTAAGACGAAAAACCGATACGGCCGTAATCAAATACCTCGAAGCAGAGAACACTTACACCGCGGCGTCGATGAAGCATACGGACGCGCTGCAACAGAAGATCTACGACGAGATTTTCTCTCACGTAAAGCAAACCGACCTGAGTGTGCCATACCGCCGCGGCGCGTACACCTACTACTCGAAGACAGAGACCGGAAAGCAGTATCCGGTCTACGTCAGAAAGCTGACGAAGGGCGGAGCAGAACAAATCCTCCTCGACCAGAACGAGCTCGCCAAAGGACTCGGCTATTACGCGATTGGTGAACGCGCTGTGAGCGACGACGACTCGCTACTGGCATTCACGTTCGACAGCACCGGATACCGTCAGTACACACTTCGCGTAAAGAATCTCAAAACCGGGAAGATGCTTCCCGATCGCATCCCCCGCGTCGGCAGCGTCGTGTGGGCGAGCGACGGCAAGACATTGTTCGTCACCACCGAAGACTCGATCACGAAACGCTCCGACAAGTTCTGGCGTCATCATGTCGGCACCGCAAACAACGAGGTTGTATTCGACGAGAAGGACGAGATGTACGATGTCTTCGCTTACCGGTCGCTCGACGGGAGGATGATTTTTCTCCAGTCGGCCGCGAAGACGACTGGTGAGACCCACTACCTGCCGGCGGATCAGCCAGCGAGTGCGCTCAAGGTCGTGCTCCCGCGCGAGGAAGGCCACGAGTACGACGCGGATTACGACAACGGTCTCCTTTACATCCGCACCAATAAGGGAGCGAAGAATTTCAGGCTGGTCAGCGCACCAGTCGCGCGTCCTGCCGAGTGGACGGACGTGGTTGCGGCACGACCAAACATCAAGATCGCAGCCATTTCTTTCTTCCGAAACTACATGGTCATCTCCGAGCGAGAAGGAGGACTGCCATACATCCGGATTATCGACAAGAAGACACGGCGGGATTACCGCATCCCGACAACCGAGCCGGCGTACTCTACAGGATTGGGCGCAAACCTCGAATACGACACGAATGAAATTCAGTATTTCTATGTGTCGCTCGTTACGCCCTCGTCTACGTACGAATACGACATGTCGGCGAAAACGCAGAAGCTGCTGAAACAGCAGGAAGTTCCGGGTTACGGTGCGTCCGCGTACGAATCGAAACGCATCTGGGCGACCGCGCGCGACGGTACGAAAGTCCCCGTCGCGATGGTTTATCGCAAAGGAACGAAGCTCGATGGATCGGCTCCGATGCTGCTCAACTCCTACGGATCGTATGGTGTGTCGATCGACCCGACCTTTTCATCGAGCCGGCTATCCCTTCTCGATCGTGGGTTCATTTTCGCCCTTGCAAGCATTCGCGGCGGCGGGGAGCTTGGCGAAGAGTGGCGCGAAGCCGGGCGCATGATGAACAAAATGAATACGTTCACCGACTTCGTCGATGTAGCGGAGGATCTCGTCAAGAACAAGTACACCTCGAGCGATCGGCTGATGATTACCGGCGGCTCGGCCGGCGGGCTACTAATGGGCGCAGTGGTCAACATGCGGCCCGACTTGTTCAAGGCGGCGGTTGCAGCGGTGCCGTTCGTCGACGTCATGAACACGATGCTCGACGCATCGCTTCCGCTGACTACAAGCGAGTACACCGAATGGGGAAATCCGAACGAGAAGGCCGCGTTCGACTACATGATGAAATATTCGCCGTACGATAACGTGAAGGCGCAGAAGTATCCCAACATGCTCGTCGAGGTTTCCCTCAACGACAGTCAGGTACCGTATTGGGAGGGAACGAAATGGGTAGCACGTCTTCGCCAGATGAAAACCGATAATAACGTTCTTCTGCTGAAGGCCAACATGGGTGCGGGCCACGGTGGCGCGTCCGGCCGATACGACCGGTACAAGGAGATCGCATTCGAATACGCGTTCCTGATAAGTCAGGTGCCGGCGCCTTAAGAGTACTAACCACCAGACTACGCGCGGCCTCCCGCTGCTGCGGCGAACATTTCGCCGACGTTCTTCTCCGAATAGAAGTCGGCCGGTGACACAACGCCCGCGTACATCTGTACGAAGCCGTCCATCGAGCGCTGGTTTGCGCTTATCGCACCCATGAGCTGCTGTTGCTCGGGCGACGGCGGTTCGAACGACGCGATCTGAGCAGTGAAGTCATACATCGGCAGGACGTGTTCGTCACGCGTCTTCTGATATTCGTGCATCGCATCGTCGAACGGGCGTTGCCCAGACAGCCATTGATCGATTGCACCCGCGCAAAGATCCGCATCGCGAAACGCATCGCTGATTCCCTGTGCTGTGATGAAGTCCTTGTTGTAGCCCGCATCGCCAACAAGTGCCCAGCCTGGTCCGAACGGCTTGCGAAAGAAATTCGGAACCGCGGCTCCGGAGAATCGTGAGACGCGCTCCCCCGCACTGACGCGTTCCGCGAAATCAGGCACGAGATCGAGCATCCGTCCGAACGTGCCTTCGATGTCGTGCTTGTTTTCCTCGAACTGCGCGAAAGGCCAGCCACCGACAATCAAAGTGAGATCATCGTTCGTCGGCCACGCGGCGAAACCGCGATCTCCCCGAATGTACGTCTCGAAGCCGCCGTTCATCGGCACACCGCTCCAGTAGCTGTAGTAGCCGGCCTCGAGCTCAGGCTTCTCGTTGTATCGCGGCGGATCCGTCGCGCGTGAAACCATCGAATGTCTTCCGTCCGCCCCGATGACGACCCGTGCTCGTTCGGTAACCGTTGCGCCGCCCCTGTCGTGCCCGCGAATTCCAGTCACGATGCCGTCTTCAACCACGATCTCTTCAACCGTGAAGGCTTCGCGAACTTCGACGCCAGAACTCGATGCGGCGTCGACAAGAATCTTGTCGAGAATCGTCCGCCGCGGTCCGTAAGAAAACGGCTCATCGACGGTGCCTTGCGATCCCTTGAACACAACGGGCCCGAAATCGAACGTGTACGTGCTGATGGGCGGACATCCGGTCGCGACGACTGCATCGGCGAGGCCCCATTTGCGAAGCGATGCCATCCCCGGCGGATGGATCAGATGGGTCGAGACGGTGTCGCTGGGGAAGGTCGCCCTGTCTACGACGAGAACCTTGTACCCGTGCCGCGCGAGAAGCATTGCAGTGGGAGAGCCTGCGCATCGCGCGCCGACAACGATGGCATCGTACTGAGTAGCGGACATTTGGCGTCCTCCTCGGGTTGCTGCAAGGGAATCTAACCCGGCTGATAGATTTGGCTGTATCTTCAGGCGTGGATCAGGATCACGCAATCGCGTCGAAAACTGAAAGAAAGCCCCGCAAGGCAACGTGGATCGCGTTGCTCATTCCCTGCGCTCTCCTCACCGGGCTGCTCGGAGGAATGCTCGTCGGCGCGCGGTTCGTTCCTTCCGATGCGGGACTCGCTGGCGGCGCCACCGTGCTGTTCTACGGAATCGGCGGAATGCTCCTCGGGCTGATGGTGACAGTCGTGTTGGCACGACGATTGAGCGCGCACTCCATCAAGACAGTTTCACTCGGAGCGTTCGCGGTCTTCGTCACAGTTCTCGGACTGGTCGCCTGGCAATTCGTCGCGAGGCAACGGGAGGTCGAACAGCGCTCGCGTATCGCGAGCCCAACGCGATGACTCAGCGCGAACATGTCGATGTACTCGTAGTTGGCGCCGGGCTCTCCGGAATCGGAGCAGCATACTACCTCCAGACACTTTGCCCGCAAAAGAGCTATACGATTCTCGAGGGCCGCGGTGCGATCGGCGGAACGTGGGACCTCTTCCGCTACCCCGGCGTCCGCTCCGACTCCGACATGTACACACTCGGCTACCGCTTCCGCCCGTGGACGAATGCGGAAGCGATCGCGGATGGACCGTCGATTCTCAGTTATATCCGCGGTACTGCAGCGGAATACGGAATCGACAAGAATATCCGGTTCGATCATCGAGTGCGTCACGCCTCGTGGTCGTCCGACAAATCACAATGGACCGTCGAAGCCGAAGTCGGACGAGAGAGCGACACCGTTCAGCTGACGTGCAACTTCATCTATCTCTGCACCGGCTACTACGATTATAAAAAAGGATTCACGCCTGAATGGCCGAACATGGAAACGTTCGGCGGTCAGACGATTCATCCCCAGAAATGGCCGGCGGATCTGGATTACGCGGGCAAGCGCGTTGTCGTGATCGGAAGTGGCGCGACCGCAGTAACTCTTGTCCCGGCGATGGCAAAGCAGGCGGAACATGTGACGATGCTTCAGCGATCGCCCAGTTATGTCGTGACGCTTCCGACAAAGGACAAGATCGCGAACTGGCTTCGCGCCAATCTTCCCGGGCGCGTCGCTTATGGTATCACGCGGTGGAAGAACGTCCTGATCTCACTTGGACTCTACGGCCTCGCGCGTGTACATCCCGATTACTTCAAGGGGATGGTGATGAAGGGCGTCCGTCGGCAGCTCGGTGCCGACTACGATGTGAAGCACTTCACGCCAACCTACAATCCGTGGGATCAGCGGCTTTGCCTCGTTCCGGATGCTGATTTGTTCAGATCGATTCGCAGCGGAAAGGCATCGGTTGTCACGGACACGATCGACACATTCACCGCAAACGGCATCAAGCTTACATCGGGTGATGAGCTCGATGCCGACATCATCGTCACAGCCACAGGTCTCAATCTGAAATTGATGAACGGATTGCAACTTGTTGTCGATGGAAAGCCCGTGAATCTCGCGACGACAATGGCGTACAAAGGAATGATGTACAGCGACGTTCCGAACATCGCATCGGCTTTCGGATACACAAACGCATCGTGGACTTTGAAGTGTGATCTCACCAGCGAATACATCTGCAAGCTCCTCAATCACATGGATCGTCACCGCTTCACGCAGTGCACACCACGAAGGTCGGATCCGTCGGTGCTTGAAGAACCGATACTGAGCTTTTCCTCCGGATACGTTCAACGCTCGCTGCATGTGCTTCCAAAACAGGGATCGAAGAAGCCGTGGCGCCTGAACCAGAATTACGCGCTCGACCTGCTCGGGGTGCGATTTTCATCCGTTGAGGACGGAACAATGGAATTCACGTGACGTTTTCGCCGCGTTCTCTCAGATAACACGTCCGAAAACGGCGCGCGCGACGTCTCGCCACTTGCTACCATATAGTATGGAAGCCCTTCCCGACCCGCATGTTTGTGAACAGGCCGGCTTAGCCGCGAACTGCGGACGATGAGACGTTGACGTTGCGACTCGGATATCGACCGCCATTCGATCTCGGCGCAACGCTCGAGTTTCTGAGAAGGCGTGCGCTTCCGGGGATTGAAGTGGTGGACGCGACGAGTTACTCGCGTGTGATCACAACCGCAGGAAGCGAGTCAGGTGATGAGCCGGCTCTGCTGCGTGTCAGCGCATGGCCGGGCAACGAGAACGCGGTGAAGCTCGAAGTGGCCGGAGCTCCACCGATTCGATTGCTCGGGATCGTCGATCGCGTTCGCCGGATGTTCGATCTGGATGCGGAGCCGAATGCGATTGTCGATGCGTTGTCGTCGAGCGACACATTGAAACCGATCGTGCAGAGCAATCCGGGAGTGCGTCTTCCCTGCGGATGGGACGGCTTCGAGCTCGCAGTCCGCGCCATACTCGGTCAGCAGGTCAGCGTGTCCGCAGCTAGAACGATGGCAATACGACTGGTTGCAAGAGTCGGCACGAAGTTGACGGAGCCGCTTGCACCGGGAATCGACTCGCTATTCCCGACTCCTGACGCGCTTGCCGATGCAGATCTCGCGTCGATCGGGCTCACTCGCGCGCGTGCAGACACAATTCGTACGATGGCGAGGGCGACGCTCGACGGAACTGTGGATTTCAATCCGGGATGGACACTCGAAGACTTCGTTTCACGCTGGACTTCCTTGTCGGGCATCGGTCCATGGACCGCGCACTATCTCGCGTTGCGCGCGCTGGGTCATCCGAACGCGTTTCCCGCCGAAGATCTCGTGCTGCGACGCGCTGTTTCACCCGAAGGCTCGCTGATCACAACGCGAGCGATGCTTTGCGCCGCCGAAGCGTGGCGACCGTGGCGCGCCTACGCGACGATTCATCTCTGGCGTCAGAGGTAGCCGAGCCACCAGTCGCGTCGCCGCGCTTTGAGGTTGGAGAACCAGCGGCACGGAATGTAGAGAATCAGCACGACTGCAATCCACGCGACGTAAACACCCGCGAGGTTTGTCCCGTACCATTTCGGGAATGACCCGATGTCGAGTCCAAGGAAACCGGCTTCGCCCCCCTGGGCCAACGCGAATGCGGACGCCAGGAGATGGATGACGAGAATGTGCACGACGTAGTAGAACATCGGCACTTTCCCGTAGACGCTGATGAAGTCGACAACCTTTCCGCGCGCATTTTCGAAGACGCGAAGCGCGATGAGGGCCGGACCAAGTGTCATCAGCAGGAAGAGCAGCGATGGCGGATACTTGTTCAGATTGAAGAACGACGCGACCGTCATCAGAGGATTTGTCTGAGCGGACCAATGCCCGGGATCGCCGTATCCGTTGAGAAATCGGAGGGCTACGAACCCGATAGTCGCGGCAACTCCGGCGCGAAGGAGAAAGCGCTTACGCCGCTCT
Source organism: Gemmatimonadales bacterium (assembly GCA_039933985.1). Classification (GTDB taxonomy): domain Bacteria; phylum Gemmatimonadota; class Gemmatimonadetes; order Gemmatimonadales; family Gemmatimonadaceae; genus UBA4720. The sequence goes on from JBDTNA010000014.1 coordinate 6,971, forward strand.
GGTTCCCAATCGAACACTGCGCCAAGTGCAAAGCCCGTCATCATCACGCCGCACCATGGAATGAGCGGATACGCAACAAGCAGTGTCGGAGTGACCGCGAATCCCGGAACGTGGAGGACGTGCCAGAATGGGGCGAACGCTCCGAGGGATTCGGGCGTCACACCATCGAGAAGATTGTGTCCCGCAATCATTACTAGTCCGATCGCGGCGACGACTGCGCGCGGAAGAAAGATCGCAGCGGATAAGATCACCATCGACATTCCCAGTGCCCATAGGACGAGCAGGAAATGCGGATTGGAGAATTTGAAGTTCCAGAAGAAATGCAGGATCGTAAGCTCGAGAAATGCCAGCCACAGGCCGCGGGTGAACAGAAACCAGCTCACCTGTTTCTTTGACTTGCCGGCGCTCAGCATCAGCGATGCGCCGACGCCTGCAAGAAAAAAGAAGCTCGGCGCGCAAAAGTGCGTGACCCATCGTGTGAGGAAGAGCAATGGCGTCGAACGCGAAAGGTCTTCCGGACGAATCCGAAGATTCGAGAAGAAATCGCGCGTATGATCGAGCGCCATGAGGATCATGACGCAGCCGCGCAGGAGATCTACCGAGACGACACGCTTCGACGTTGTGGTCATTCCGTTTCCTTCGCCCATGATGCGGCAACTGTTCTTCCCTTGTCGACATCATCGACGACGAGGATGAGTTGATTATCGTGATCGCTGTAGAGGACTTCGATGTTCACGCCTGAGTCGGCCATCCGGCGTGTCAGTTTGCCAAGCTGGCCAGGGACCGCCTGCTTGAGTCGCTGAACGACGACATCGCGAACTTCGATCACCTTGATGCCGACGGCTTCGAGTGCGCGACGCGCTGATTCACCATCGGCGAAGAGAAAGTGCGCGACACCGCGGCCGTCTACGACCCACGCACCGCCGCCCTCGACACTGACGCCGGCACGTCCAAGCGTCTCACTCATTTCAGCGAGAGCTCCAGGGCGATCGTCGAGCTCGATGGCAACATCCTGCATTTAGTCGGCAGCCGCAGTCACGACAGCTTCGTGACGGACCACGGCGCTGCTGGACGATGCGATGTAGCACTGGTGGTGCGCATCGTTGTGAAGCGACTTCGCAAGGTCGAGTTTGGCAGGATCGGCAATCGTGACGACCGGCCTCAAGGTCACTTCCTCGAATCGGCCGCCGCCGTCGTTGTCGAATACGAGTGCGCCGCTTGTGTTGTCCTCATACGAAAGAACCGAGACGCCCTTTCTCGCGCACAAGGCGAGATAGCTGAGCATGTGACATGACGACAATGCGGCGATGAACCACTCTTCGGGATTTGGAAGATCCTTGTTGCCGAGGAACATCGGATCGGCGCTGCCGCGGATATCGGGCTTCCCTTCTATCGAAACCGTATAGTCACGGCCGTATCCCTGATAGGTCTCGGTGCCGGTGCCGAGGTTTCCATCCCATGTAAGCCGGGATTTGTATTCATGCGATTTTGCCATGACAGTAATTTGCGAAACACATCGGAGCGCGGCCACGTGCGCGGTGTCAGAATTCGGTGAGAACGACCAGGTCGGATACGGCGACTGGTTTTTCCCAATTGTTCCTATCCGTGTCAATCCGGGTAAGCCGTGGCGATCGTTTGCTGTTGGGGGTTGGGATTCCGCAGGCCGGAGCAGCAACTGCACAACTACAAACGATCGCCACGGATTGACATGGATTATGAGCGATTTGGGGTTGCCAAAACGCTTCGTTTGTGAACCGATAGAAACTTTCCCTATGCGGCGCACGTCAAATCACCCATGACGACGCCGCATGCATTTCCGGTCCCGGGATCGACTCGATTCAGGGGACATGAGCACGACGCGACCCACATCTGCGTCGTGCTCGACGGCGGATTCGTCGAACGCGAAAAGCATGGCTGGCGCGACGTGGCTCCCGGAACTGTTCGCGTATCCGGAGCAGCCCGTCACGACATCGATTTCAGTCCCGCCGGTGCGACGTGCCTCGTCCTCGAAGTTGACGATCCACCGTTCAGCCCCCTCGCTGCCGCGAAGTTCATCGAGAACGACAACCGGCTCGGCTCACTCGCCCGCGAGATCAGCAATCACAGCTGGAAGCGCGATCCAGCCGGTCGCGTGCGGACGAATAACCTGACGACAGAATTTCTTGCGCAGATCGTTCGCCGCCTGAGCGGAAAGACAACGACACCGCCGCCGTGGCTCGAACGGATTCGTGACCTGATTCACGACACGACTGGCTCGACATCGGTCGAGGATCTCGCGCGCGAAGCCGGAGTGCATCGCGTTCATCTCGCGCGCACTTTTCGAGATCATTACGGCGTTCCGGTCACGCGCTACGCACGCCAGGTCAGAGTTCAGTCGGCGCTGACGCTTCTTGCAACAGGCTCGATCTCGTTGTCGCAGCTCGCCCACGAGGCGGGATTCGCCGACCAGAGTCACCTGACCCGCGAAGTTCGCGCGGCCGTGGGATCGACCCCCGGCGCAATCAGGTCGAGGTTACATCCGTTCAAGACCTGAATCGGCGGATCGGCTACCCTTCCCGCTGAACCCAGCTAGAGGACCCTGATGCATCTGAAAAGAACTTTCGCCGGACTGGCTCTGACTCTCGTCGGCGCATCGTCCGTCAATGCTCAAACGAAGCCTGACCTCACCGCATGGCGTCAGGATCTTCGCATGATCGCCGAGCGGGTGCCGGCGATTCATCCGAATGCTTTCTATCGCATGCCGCGCGCGCGCTGGGATTCGGCCGTCGCGACAATCGATGCAAAGCTTCCGTCGATGACGCGCAACCAGGCAATCGTCGCATTTTCGCAGCTTGTCGCGATGGTAAATGACGGACATACGTCGATCAATCCGTTCTTCGATCGCGCTATGCAGGCTCACTATTACCCGATCGAGCCGCATCTCTTTGACGACGGAGTTTTCGTCAGGTCGGCAGCTCCGAAGTACTCATCGATCGTTGGTGCCAAAGTCATTCGCGTTGGAAGAGTCAGTGTCGACTCCGCACTGGCCGCCGCTGCGACAACATTCGGTCACGAAAACGACTGGTGGGCACACGCATGGGCGCCGGCTCGACTGTCACTGGCCGAGATCGTCGATGGTCTCGGGTTCGTTGACGATCCGAATAGACTCTCACTCGTCGTGGACAGGAATGGAAAGCAGGAGACCATCGTTCTCGATGCGATCGGTCCGCTCGTTCCTTCCGGGCACAATCCGATGGCCACTATCGATCACACTGGCTGGATCGACATGCGCTCGACGGCAACAACACCGCTCTGGCTGAAGAATCCCGGGCTGCCGTATTGGAGCGAATACATTGCCAGTGACAGCACGCTCTACGTTGCATATCGCGCAGTTGCAAACATGGATGAGCCGACGAATCCTGCGTTCTGGCGCAGCGTATTCGCCAAGGCCGATTCACTTCCGGTCTCGCGAATGGTGATCGACATTCGCGAGAACGTCGGCGGCAATTCCTTCTATAACAAGCAGGTGATCCGCGGCATCATCGCGCGACCTGAGCTCGACCGCCCTGACAAGCTGTTCGTCATCACGGGCGAGCGTACATTCTCCGCGGCGATGAACCTGATTCAGGACATCGAGCAGTGGACGAATGCGACCATTGTCGGCGAGCCGACAGGCAACGCAACAGTTTTCTTTGGAGACCACGAGCAGTTCATACTTCCGGCGAGCGGACTCACTGTGAATGTCTCGACTCTTCCCTGGTATCCGGCTGATCCGCGCGACAAGCGGGCGTTCATCGCGCCGCGACTCTACACTCCCATGACATCGGCCGAGTATCGCACCAATCTCGATCCGGCGATGCGCGCGATTGTGAGCAGAGGAACCCAGCCTACAGTCTCACAGCGAGTCGAATCAGCCGTCACCAGCGGCGACACAACCGGAGCACTGCGAATCCTGCGCGAGGCGGCGTCGGACAAACTCAATCGCTTTCGCAGTCCACAGACAGACATCAACGCGCTCGGCTACCGCCTTCTGCCAACCAGCCGCGCTACAGCCATAAGAGTTTTTCGGCTGAACACACTCGCGTTTCCTCAATCGGCGAACGCGTGGGACAGTTATGCGGAAGGTCTTCTCGAGGATGGGCAGAGAGACGCGGCGATCGCCGCGTACCGTAAGGCGATCGGGATCACTCCCGGATATCCGTCATCAACCGAGGCGCTCCGGCGACTGGGAGTGAACGGCCAGGGTTAGACGTTGAGGTCGACTGCGCGCTGCTCGCCGGTGCGTCCCAGGCAATAGACGAAGTAGTCTGTGGTCGGGGGCTTTGCGCCCAGCTGGCGAATCTGGGTCGCGATCTGTCCGCGGTGATAGCTCGAATGATTGACGACATGTATCAGCGTATCGCGAAGTGGTTGAACGGTCTCAATTCCACTCCTGGTTCTGATCGCGACAAGCTGCGATAAATCGTCTTCCCGAAGTGTCTCGAGATAGCTGCTCTGCCGGTACCAGAACGAATTCCACAGCGAGCGCAGAGACTTGGCGTCCTTGCATCCCCCGTAATCGGGTGGGTCGCCGAGTGAATGGCCCTCCCAGCGTGAAAGCCAGACGACCTCGGTGGCGAGGAGATGCTCGAGCGTCAGGCGAAGGGACGAAAAACTGCCAAGGAGCTTCTCGTTGTACTGCTCGCTGCTCATTTCGACGGCGGCATCGAGAAAGCGCTCATGCGCCCAGCGGTTGTACTCGAACAGGTCCAGGATATCTCCGGTCGTCATTGAGTTCCTCCCCGGGACGTGATTTTCGATCCGAGCCATGATTCGCGAAACGCACGCATCTCAGCTGTTACAGGCAGCCCTGCCTTTTCGTACGTGGTGAGCTGCCGCGAAGGAATTCCAATGAGCTTCATTGGAATCGTGCGCTTCTGCTCGCGCTGCGTGACCTCGAGCTGGACTACATCTCCAACCTTATGACTGACCACAATCGCCGTCAACGAATCCTTGTTGTTGACCGCCTTTCCATCTATTGAGTGAATGAGATCGCCGCTGCTCAGTCCTGAGGCATAAGCCGAGCCGTTCGCGGAGGACCAGTTCACGAAGACAGCATTCGGATCGTTGTCGAGAGACGCTCCGAAATAAGGCTTCACGACGCTGTCGGCGGCGAGTAGAAACCCTGCACGCGCAAGCATCGACGTCAGATCGGGAACTTCCCTTCCCTCGACGTACCGGCGAAAGAAATCGTTCGCGAACGCGCTGTCCTTTGTGAGGTTTGCGAGCTCGTTTCGCACATCTGCGTTCGTGTAAGGGCGCGCGGGAGCGAGAGCGGCCGTCTGGTGACTGCCATAGTCGCGCCACAGCGCGCGCATGTATTCATCGAGCGTGCTGTTGTATTTCGTTCGTAGAATGAGGTCAAGTGACAAACCGATCACCGATCCCCATGTGTAATACGACAGGAAGACATCCTGCACGTTGTTCGGATCGAGGAACGAAGCGCCATCATAGAACGGAGCCAGCGCGCTCATGTCGGTTGCCGAGTGATGCTGTCTTCCCGGACTGTTGATCGTGCCAATCAACGCGCCGCCGATCTGCCCGGCGAAGTCGTCGTCGGAATAGAAACCGGCGCGGCGGATCGCCAACGGTCCGTAATAGTTGTCAAAGCCTTCACCCAGCCACAGCTCGCGCGAAACGTTCTCCTTGTCGAAATCGAACGGCTCCAACGCCTTCGAACGCAGGCGTTCCATGTTCCACGAATGGAAGAATTCGTGTGAGAGCGACCCCAGTCTCGCTGCTCTGGCCGCGCTGTCCTGCAGCGTCCCTCGTCCCGACAGAATGGTCGAATTGCGATGCTCCATTCCATCGCCGTTCACCCACGGCAGGTAGTCAGAGATGAAAGTGTAGGTGCCGTAGTCGAACGTCGGCGGCTCGCCGAAGATGGCGATCTCCTCCTCGACGATCTTGCGCGACATCGTCGCGAACGAATCGACCTGCGCCTGCGTTCCGAGATGATGCACCGCGATGCGCCATGTTTGCTTCTTTCCGTTGTGAGTCGCATCCCACGAGCTGAACATCACCGGACCCACTTCAGTCGGAGAGTCCATGAACCACTGCATGTTTGGCGCGGTGAAGACGAACGGATCGGAAGTCGGAACGAGCTGAGTTGCAACTCGCCAGCCTGCCGGAGCCGCGATCTTCAGTCGAATCGGCACAGTCGACATGCCGCGCGCGAACATGAATGTCGCGGGGATGTTCATGTGCGCGTGCGCGTGATCGACCTGGAGATACGTTCCGTCGGTGCGATCACCCCAGATGTTGTACGTGAGCTTCACGGTGCCGTCATGACCGCTGATGTTCCAGCCGCTCAGATCCGGCCGCGTGATTCTCAGGGCGCGACCACGACTGTCGGTTGCAGCTACGTCGTACACGTTCTTTGAGAACGTGCTCAATGCGTATCTACCCGGACTCGACCGCGCCATTCGCGCCTCGAGTGTCGATCCGCGAGGAACGCCGCGAAACGTCGCCGTGACCTGCGCAACATGCTCGGCTTTGTTCGGGAATGCGATTTCGTATTCTATCGATTTCTGCTGGGCGGATGCGATCGACGCCAGCGAAAAGAAGGCAACAATGAGCGTACCGCGGATCAATGAAAATTCCTCGTCTTTATTTGGCATCGCCATGCGGGTTTACATCGATAACGACAGGCTTGGGTCCGGCATCACTCATGAGATGCGCCAGCCAGCGCGACTCCTCGAAGCTCTCGAAGAATACCTTCGCGGCGATGGACAAAGGTACTGCGACGAGCGCGCCGAGCGGCCCAAGTAGCCAGCCCCAGAAAAGGAGTGACACGACAACAACAAGCGGCGCCAGATCGAGACTCTCTCCAACAAACCTCGGCTTGATGAGATTGTCGACGATGAAGTTCACGACGACGTACCCGACGACGACGATGAGCGATCGCGTGAATCCGAATTCGATCAGCGCCAGAAGCGCGGGTGGAACCAGCGCGATGATGAAGCCGACGTTTGGCACGAAGCTCAACAGGAACGACATCACGCCCCAGAGGATCGCGAAATCAACTCCCAGCGCGAGCAGCAGTATCGTCTGAAAAGCGGCGACCACCAGACCGAAGGTGGCATTGATTACGACGTAGCTGCGAATGCTCGCGGCAAATCCTTTGAAGCGATCGATCGCGCCCGGCCTGTTGGCGAGAGCTTCACGAAGTTTTTGGGGATAGCGACCTGCTTCCAGCATCATGAACGCCATCAACAGGAGCAACAGGAAAAGATTGCCGGCGGTCTGCGTGAGGTTTCTGATCAGGCGAATTGCGTAACCGACAATGCTGCCCGGCTGAAACGTTTCCGACGAGAACAATCGTGAAGTGTCGATCGGAAGATCAGCGAGCTTCTGCTGGATCAACAGCTGAATCGCTTCGATTCGCGGCTGGTATCCGGGCAGCTTGTCCTGAAGCTGAACGAGAGAGCTCCAGATGAGCGCGACAAAGGTTACGATCACAAGAATACCGAGCAGGATTCCAGTCAGCGCCGCGATATTGGGGCGAACCCCGCGTCCTCTCAGCCACGCTGATCCCGGGCTCCATGCGATCGTGATCGCGAGCGCGACGAATACCGGTCCGAGGATCGGAGCGGCGGAGCGCATGCCCGCGAGAACGGCGATCGCTCCCGCGGTAGTGAGCAGTAGACGACCCAGTGAAGGCATCGATCCCGCCGAGTTGCTGCTCATTTAGACGTCATCAGGGAGGTGTTCATGCTCATGGGGAATCTACCGCTTGAAACCCACCTCAAGCGCAGAAATACGCAGCCAACGCTTGCGGTTTTCGCGGATTGGCGGACATTCACACCCCCACGCAAATCTGGCGAGTAATAAAATGCCTGCTCTTCGTTCGGTTCTCCGAGCACCGCGGCGAGTACTCACAGGAGTCATTATTGCGGCCGCGACGCTAGCGGCCTTTGGGTGCAGCAGCGAAAGCTCAGTCGCACCGCGACTCGTGGACGATTCGATTGAGGCCGACATTCGGGCGTTATTCCCTCCAGGCCCATCACTCCAGGACGCCGCAATCGCACGCGTCACGAGCGCCCGTCAGGCGCTGGCGCAAAGCAACACATCACTAGCCAGAACTCATGCTCTGCTACTCGTCGATCTCACCCTGACCTCTCTCAAGGGTGGTTTGCTTGTTGGCGCCAAATCCGAAACGACGCGAACGTCCGCTTCAAAGCTGATAAATCGCGTCTACCAGCTTGTTGCGCTCGATCCGCCGAATGTTCCCGACGCGGCACTGACTGATGATGGAGCGGCACGTATCGTTGGTCCCGAAGGAGGAACCGTCGTAACACCGAGCGGTGTCGCGGGCGTTCAGATCCCTGCCGGCACACTGCCGAGCCAGGTTCTTGTGACGGTGACGAGAATTCCGGCGCCGGCGACGGCGGGGACCGGCCCGCTTCCAACCAACTTGAAGCAGTATCCACCATACTACGAGTTCTCGACATCTCCTGCGACGGTTCAGTTTGGAGATTCTGTTCGGGTCGGCGTTTGTCAGGTCACGGATCCATCGAATCCGCTCTATGCTCCGGAGGCGACACACGATCGACTGAGACTCGCGCATTCAGTCGGTGCGTCGATCGAAATCCTCGAGCGCGTGGCGGTTGACGACTTTCTCCGCTGCACTGGAGTCACAGCCAATGTTGAGCAGGCTGGATGGGGCCAACGGTTATCGTCCATGTTGGGCTCTGCTCTTGCCGTCGTTCTTCCCGCCCCTCTCTACGCGGCACACGGAGGACTGGGTGGCAAGACAAAGTCATTCAGTCCGTTCGCAGCAGTGGACCCGGCGAGCGCACCAGTGCAGACCGTGGTTGTCTCGCCATCAGCCCTGCCGCTCGTTGTCGGGTCGACCGGGACGCTGACCGCCACTACTAAAGACGCCGCGGGGAACATGTTGACCGGTCGAGCAGTTACGTGGAGCAGCTCGAACAATGCGATTGCGACTGTCAACGGAGGCCTCGTTACTGCAATCGGGATTGGCACCGCGACGATCACTGCCGGTAGTGAGGGGAAAAATGGGACGGCCGCGATCACTGTTAGTGCCCCCCCGCCACCGCCTACTCCACAGGATTCGCCGTGCGGCACTCCACTAAAGTCGACGTCGAGCGATACACCCACAACGATTACTTTCGACAATAGATCGACCGAATTGATAAGCTGGTACTGGCTCGACTTCAACGGAGCGGAAGTGTTCTACGCCAGTGTACTACCGGGGGCCGCAGCCGCGCAGCCAACGTTTGCGACGCATCCATGGGTAGTGAAGGGCGCGAGCGGTCGTTGCTTCGGCATTTATGTCGCCACCGCTGCCTCGCGCATCGTGGTTATCCAGTAAGCACAGTCGGCGAAACGCGTTCATGAAGTTGGCGGCACCAGAACGCTGCGCATCCTGCCAATGAGCTCACGGTAGCGCGGAAGATCTCGCATGAACGCGAAATCCGGATCGTTGGCGATCCATTCTCTATTCTGCCATCCCTTCGCCATTGCTCCGGCCAGATGATCCATCGCTTTCTCGCTTTCGCCGAGCAGCGCGTAAGCGCACGCTGCATTGTAGTCGGTAAGCGAATCATCCGGATCGATTGCGAGTGCCCGCCTCACCGCTTCTTCAGTTTTTTCGCGATCGCCCATCTTGGCGTGCTCGCCCGCACTCAGAACCCATGCGCGCGCGTCGTCCGGATTCAGCGCCAGCCGGTCCTGCATCAGCTTCATCTGCCGCTTCCTGGACGCCTCTGCCTCATGAGTTCTCCCAAGACTCTCGTACACCATGGTGAGCATGTTCAGCGCGGTGTAGTCCTCCGGCCGGATGGACTGAGCCATTTGAAAAAGCCTGAGCGCCTCCTCATGCCTGCCCTGCCACATCAGGGCGCGTCCCCAATAGTAGGGAACGTCGTAGAGACGCGGATTCAGACTCAGTGCCTTCGCCATGGCGATATCCGCATTCGGATTGTCCGCCGCGATCGAGTAAGCCATGCCGCGAGCGAACCACGCCTCGGCGAGGTCCGGATCGAGCTCGACTGCCTTCGCGCCGGATTCGACCGCGAGAGGAAGTATGTCGTCATTCGGGTCGAAGAGAAGAAACATGAGGGACAGTGCGTGTGACCTTCCAGCATGTGCTTCCGCATAGTCCGGATCGATCGCAATAGCTCGATCGAACATCTCGATGGCGTAGTCGACGCTCTTGCGGCGAAGGCCGACAAACTGCTGGCCGCGCAGATAGTACTCGTACGCTCGAACATCGCGAGTCTTCGCTTTTAATGCCTTTCGCTCGGCGTCGCCGAGTATCACGCGGAGCGCGCGGACAATCGCTTCGGAGATGTCGTCCTGAATCTCAAAAACGTCTTCCATCTGTCGGTCGTACCGCTCGGCCCAGAGTTGAGCGCCGTCGGCGGCGTTGATCAGCTCGGCAGAAACGCGGATGCGATTGCCGGACTTGCGAACCGTGCCCGCAAGTACAGTGGATACCTTGAGCTTGCGACCGATATCGCCCAGGTCGCCGGTCTTTCCTTTCATCGCGAACGACAGCGCGCGCGATGCCACGCGAAGCGTGCGCACTTTCGAGAGCGCGTTTATGATCTCTTCCGCGATTCCGTCGGCGAGGTACTCATTCTCCGGATCGGCACTCATGTTCGAGAACGGAAGCACAGCGATCGATTTGGAAGCTGCGATTGCCGGCGCATCGACAAAGCGAAGAGACTGCGGCGTTGAACGTCCTCCGCCAAGGAGACACGATGCGAACTCGCGCATGGTGCTGAACCGCTGTTCGGGCTCGAGCGACATCGCCCGGGTCAATCCCTCCTTTACTTCCGTTGACACGCGACCGTCGAGTGCGTTGAGCTGGGGAGCAGAAGTGGACATGCGCTTTGCAATCACTGCTTGCGGAGAGCTTCCGGTGAAGAGCTGTTCGCCGGTGATCATCTCGTGGAGCATGCACGCGAGACTGAACTGGTCGCTTCGACCGTCGATATTCGATTCGCCGAAGGCTTGCTCGGGGCTGACGTACGCCGGCGTGCCGACGAACATTCCCGTTGCCGTGAGTTGACCGTCGGCGCCGGTATCGAGTGCTTTCGCGATTCCGAAGTCCATCAGCATCGCTATGCCTTCGTGCAGCATCACGTTCTCGGGCTTGATATCGCGATGCACGACTCCGCGACGATGCGAGTAGTCGAGCGCTGCCGCCATTTCCTTCGTGTAGTCGATCGCATCTTCGACATCGAGGTGGCCGAGGCGGTCGAGCAGCTGACGGAGTGACTCGCCTTCGACGTAGGGCATGACGTAGTAGAGGAACCCGTCGGCATTGCCTGAATCGAATAGCGGAAGAATGTGCGGATGGTTCAACCGCGCAGCGGTTCGAATCTCGCGAAGGAACCGATCGGCGCCGAGAGACTCTGCGACTTCGCTATGAAGAACCTTGAGCGCGACGAGGCGATCGTGTTTGACGTCCTGCGCCAGATAGACTGTCGCCATTCCGCCGCGGCCGAGCTCGCGGTCGATTGCGTAAGCGTCGCCGAGCACGGATTTGAGGCGGTCGACCGGGGGGACAGCAGTAGCGGTCATGGGGTGAATCTACGGGCGCGCTCTATGATTGTCAGGAAATGGCCTGTGGCCGAAACCCATTCCGTGGCGTGGTTTGCGTTTCCTGTTATCGCGTTTTGTGTATCGCGTTCAAACCGCTTCTTAATTCCTACGCGGAACTCAGAACGCGAAAACTGGAACCGCGAACCACGCCACGGGATGGGTTTCAGTTCAGTCCCAGAAGCCTTGGAGGTACCATTCTCCCTCTTCAGAAGCAGAACGGTAAATCCACACGAGCGCACCAGTGTCTGTCACGCATCGGTAATACTCCCGAGCGAACGGCTTCTCCCATTGTTCTCCCGACACGCGATCGGGCCCCGCCGCTGATTCGATGAGAACCCATGCATCGTTGTCGCGGTACTTCACCGGAAGATCGTGATCGCGGCGACGCATGGTTTTAACAGTGATACGGCGCGGCGCGGAGAAGAGTTGAAGCGTGAGCTGCGGATCGACGCGCCTCTCCTTCACCATGTGCGCACGCGCAGCGTGTGACGGCTCCTGTATCTGCCAGCTCGTTCTCTTCTCGAGCAACGGATGCTGGCTGTTCGACGGAACGACAATCACTGCACCCTGATCGTCAAGAAGCTGCGCGACCGTCTCCTCCGTCGCGCGCGCAGTCGCGAAGCCGCGATCGAAAATGTCGCCCTGTCGCTCGACTTCACCCGTGGTGGATTCGACACGCAGTGCAATTCCAGTCACCGCATCGGGAAGCTCGATGCGGTCGAGATGAGTGCGTATCAAACGCATCCATGCTTTTCTGCTCGCTGTCGATCGGGACGGCCGAACGAGATGCTCGTAAGTCGTGCGATTGGCGAGCGAGAACGCGAGCGTCATCTCGCGAGCGCAGAGACCCTGGGCGGTCAGTGCATTCGAGACATTGTCGACGAGCGCATTGATGACGAACACGAGCCGCTCGGGATCGGTGAGCGTGTAATCCACCCAATCCATCGACGACTGCGGCAGCGTCCTCGGCATCGCCGCAAAGACCAACCGCTTATCATCTGCCCGCGCCAATCGCCATAAATGCACACCCTCGGCCCCGAATCTCACTTCGACGGATTCCTGCTCGAGCCGGGCCAGGTCGCCGCATTTCTCGATGCCGACTGCGTCGAAGAGATTCTGAAGCGGAGGCGAGGGGTCGAGGACGATGATCGGATGAGAATCGATGAATTCCCGATCGGTCCCTGGAGGAACCATTCTGACCGGCGGAAGTTTCTGAAATCTGGCCGCAACCTCCGCAGCGATTGGAATGCTTGCAACGCCTAGTTGTGCCTTAATGGCGTCTTGATGCTTTAGAACTGTCTGCACATTCTCGCATATCAGCTGGATTTCCAAGCTCTTCCCATCTGCCCAGATGTGACCCCTTCCGGCATCCAATGCGACCCTCGGCACAACCTTTAGAATGGCTGCCGCAATGCGGTCGATCGGTTTCGAGGCCCAGTCAGGGCTCCAGATGCAGACGAAGGTCATAGAAAGGGGGGGAGGGATCATATACCGAATAAATACCGAAAACAAGATATCAAAGGGGTCAGAGTCGTGTGATGAA
>JBDTNA010000015.1:0-19662 GCA_039933985.1 Gemmatimonadales bacterium
CGATCGTCTGCTCCCAGTTATTCGTAAGCGCTGCGGGAGTTCCGATGTGCGCCGACGGCGCATCGAGGTCGAGGCTTCTTAGTATCGCCCGTACGTCAGACGGAGAATGCCCGAAGTACCCGGCGAATTCGACCTGCTTGTATCCAATGTCCGCGATCTGTTTTAGAGTACCCTGGAAATCCTTCTCCATGTCTCCGCGAACGGTGTACAGCTGAATCCCGATTCGCTCGAGCTTCTTCGCGTGTTCCGCGGCGAGAGCTTCTGCCGGAGATAATCCAGCGGCGATCGCGCCGGTTGCGGCGCCGAGTGTTTTTACGAAAGTACGGCGGTCGATGCGTGTCATTTTGCGCCTCAGTTCATGGCCTGCCATATACTATTCATGTCGCGCACAATTGTCGAACTCACAGGAGCTGGCATGGACGAGAAAGACCTGTTCACGAAGTTCTGGACGAACGAATCGAAGACGACCCGCAACGTTCTCTCGAGAATTCCGGAAGGATCTGACTATCGGCCGGATCCGAAGTCGCGCACAGCGAAGGAAATCGCGTGGCAGATGGTTTTCGAGGAGAAGATGATCATCGAGGCGCTGGAGAACGGCAAAGCCGAATGGGCTCCGCCACCAACTCCAGCAACAATGAAGGAAGTGCGCGAGGCATACGAGAAGCAGAGCGCGACGATGCCGGATCGGTGGAACGCGCTGCCTGACGAACGCTGGAACGGCAGCCTCGATTTCTTCGGTGGCGAACGGCCGGCTTCACCGATGGCGTGGAGCTTCCTATTCGACATTGTTCATCATCGCGGTCAGATCTCGACATACCTGCGCCCAATGGGAGCAAAAGTCCCGCAGATCTACGGGCCGAGCGGGGACGAACCCTGAGAAATTGAACGATCGAAGTCGCATGAGAGCGTCGCAACTTGGGAGACATGTTGTCCTTTACGGACTGATCGGCGGGCTCTTCATCGCCGCTCTCAGGGTGATCGAGTACCGATGGCTGGTCGTCGAACACTCCGTGGAGATTTACGGAGCCCTTGTGGCGGCGGTATTCGCGGCGGTCGGCATCTGGATCGGGCTTCGCGTCACCGCGCGGCGCGAGAAAATCGTCGTCCGCGAGGTTCCTGTTCGTGTCGAAGTCCCCGTGTCGGCGCCATTTGAAGTTGACACTGGAAAGCTTGCAGCGCTCGGCATCACGCCCCGTGAGCTGGAGATCCTGAGTCTCATCGCAGCCGGTCTGAGCACTCGTGAGATCGCGGGGCGTATTTACGTCAGCGAAAACACAGTGAAAACGCATTCGAGCCGTGTTTTCAGCAAGCTTGGGGCGAGGCGTCGAACGCAGGCCGTTCAGCTCGCCAAAGAGTACCGGCTTCTGCCCTGATGTCACGATAAAGGGTGATTTTCCCGCGAAATCAGCGAAAATCACTCGAACGGGTGACGCGCGAATCCCTGCACACGGATAGAGTCCGCGCTTCACAGTCCACGCGGAGCAGCCTCGCATGAATAAAATCGTTCTGACCTTTGGCCTGATCTCCGGCGCCATCCTGTCCGTGATGATGGTGATCACCCAGGTGGTGATGGACGACATCGGGTTCGACAAAGGCGAGATCATCGGCTACACGACGATGATTCTCGCTTCGATGATGGTGTTCTTTGGAGTAAGGTCGTATCGCGACAACGTGGCTGGCGGATCGCTCTCTTTCGGCAAGGCTTTGCTGGTCGGCCTGCTGATCGCTCTCGTAGCCAATGTCTGCTACGTCGTCACGTGGGAATTCATCTACTTCAACATCACGCCGGACTTCATGGAGAAGTACGCTGCGTATGCGATCGAGAAGGCTCGGGCGAGCGGCGCAACGGCGCAGGAAATCGCAAAACGAACAAAAGAGATCGACGAGATGGCCGTGAACTACAAGAATCCCCTCATCAATGTTGCGTACACGTTCCTGGAGCCCCTGCCGGTTGGGCTCCTTGCATCCTTGCTGGCCGCGGCGGTGTTCCGCCGGAAACGTTCACCTGTCGAAGCTACATAGCGCCATTACGTAAAAGATCACGGGCGGCCGCAGTCACCGCATCTGCACAAACCACCGATGCGTCGAGCTCCGTGTTCGACGGAGTTCCAGCAGGTGGCCGAATAACTCGAGAGACCGTGTCATAAGGCCCGGTTTGCAACTCGTCACCACGAGTTCCCAGCGGGGCGCCGTCAGGTACGCCAATCACTGCGACCACAGGAATGCTTGACGCCGCAGCCATGTGCATGAAGCCGCTGTCGTTCCCGATGTATGCGTCGCAATGAGATATCACTGACCAGATCGCTCCGAGAGGTAGCTTGTCACCGGGGTAGCTGATCGCCTCGGGGATCTGTTGCGAAAGCCACCGGCAGCTCTCGGCAACGTCCGAACCTCCCAACGCGACGAACGCGACGTCATCCTGTTCGCGAAGGTCACGCACAACTTGTAGAAAACGTTCGCGCGGCCAGCGCCTCTGTTGCTCACTCGCTGCCAGGCCGAGTGCAATCAGCTTACTTCGGTCGCCTCTGGCGGCGTGCACGATATCATCCGCTTGTCGCGCATCCTCGGGCGTCGACCAGGAATCGAGTCGCCTTCCCTCTCCCTTGATTCCAATCTCCTGCAGCATTCGAAAACATTTCTCTGTTTCGTGCCAGTGGTTCGGATACGGAAGACTGTGAGTGTGAAATGCCCCGCCTGTGTCTACGCGCGGAGCCGGATCTTCCCAGCAGAATCGCAATGGCGCTCCGCTGAACCACGCCAATGCACGAGACGGGACATACCAGTACAGTGTGCCCGGCTGAAGCAGAACCTCGAGATCGAGTGGCCACACGCGATTGATGAAACGCATCAGCTCGGATAACCGCTTCGGCTCGCGAAAGTCGCCGGACAACGCCATGTCGACATCGACGACGTCGTCGACCCATGGACATGTCCTCATCCACGCAGCCCACTGCGCCTGGCAGATCAGCGTGATTCGTGTGTCCGGCAATTGCCGGCGCAGCTCGCGGAGCATGCCTGTCGTGAGCAAGATGTCACCGATCCCGTCGGGACGGAGCACTCCGAGCCGGCGGACTTTCTTCACATCGGAGATTGGAGGACGCGCAAGACGACGATTCAATCCGGGGATAACGCGACTCCACGCCATTACTGCCGACGGCGAGACAATCCATTCGCGACTTGTTCGGAGCAAGCTGCCGACCGCTACGGGGTGCGCATCTCGACCGCACATCCACGCAGCGCCGACTCCTCAGCGGCCTCTGCAACCTCGAGTGCGCGCATCCCGTCGACGAGAGTGGGCATCGAATGTGGTTCGCCGCTCAGTCCGCGAACGAATTCAGCAAGTGCGCGGATATACGACGGTTCGGCTGACGGGCGGGCGATGCGCTTGATCGACCACGCCGCAACGGCCGGTGGAGGCATCACACGCATCGTGCGCACGCCGTATCCGAAACGCCGAGGCACGCGCAGGGAAACACCGGCGCGATGACGATCGACGCGAAGTGTTCCACACTCGCCCGCAAACTCGAACCAATCGCTGCTGGCGCCGGTTCGAGAAGAAAACAAGCTCTGTGTATGCGCGCCACCTTGCATCATCAGCTGAAGTTGCACGCTGTCCTGGTCGCTCAGCTCGGATTCGATAGAAGCTTCGACTTTCGCGACTTCATCGTCGAGGAACCAGCGCAGAAGGTCGACGTGATGAGAGGCGAGGTCGAGCAGCACTCCTCCGCCGGTCGCGCGCTCTCGCCTCCATGCCGGCATCGCATCGACTCGGGCCGGCTCACAGAATGTCGTCTGAACCGCTCTGACTCGGCCGATTCGTCCGTCGCGAATGAGCTGTCGTGCATGCTGGAAAACCGGATGAAAGCGGCGATTGAAACCGAGCATGACCGTGACACCCGCTTTTGATGCGGCGTCGATGACGCGCGCTCCATCGGAGGTAGTGCTCGCAATCGGTTTCTCGAGGTACACATGCTTGCCGGCCTCACAGGCTGCTACCACCAGATCGGCGTGAAGATGGGTCGGTCCGCTAACGATCACTGCGTCGACTTCGTCGCGCGCTAGCAGCTCTGCATTGCTTGCGTACACGGGAACGCCGGCCAGTTTTTCCGCGCGCTGCCGCGCATCGGAATCCGGATCAGCTGCGGCGATGAGCTTGGCACCAGAAATCCGCTTTGCAAGTCGCAGATGAACCCAGTACGCGATGTTGCCACAACCGATGACACCGAGGCCAATGGGGCCCGGAGATTTGATATTTTTCATTGCGGCTATTGTGGGTTGCGAAAGCGGGTGGAGCAAGTGAACTCACTACTATAGATATGGCGTTTCTGCGGAAGTTGGCGTGACTAGCCAACGCACTCATCCAATCCATCGTTCATGATCATCGCCCTGGCATCTCCACGCGTGGCCTCGACACTCGACGAAGGTTTGGAGAAAGTCGGGCGGCTTCAGGCGGAGGCCGCTTCGCGGGGAGCAGTGATAATCTGCTTTCCGGAAGCGTATCTCCCTGGATTGCGCGGACAGGATTTCGAGGTGTTTGCATTCGATCAGGCCGATCATGATCGAGCACTCAGCTCCGTCGCGGAAACTGCGATGCGGAGCTCGATTGCAACGATCATCGGCATGGAGCGCATCTCGAATGGCGGGCGTCAGATAGTCGCGTACGTCATCGACGCTGATGGCACCGTCCAGGGATGTCAGACGAAAAACCAGCTCGATCCGAGTGAAGATCGCTTCTACGTGCCTGGCGACACGCGACGAATGTTCGAGGTCGATGGAGTGAAGTTTGGAGTCGCGATCTGCCACGAGGGATGGCGATATCCCGAGACGGTGCGGTGGGCTGCGGCGCGCGGTGCGAAGATTGTTTTTCATCCGCAGCACACGGGAGCCGAACGAACCGGAGTTCATCTGACCGATTGGGGTGCGACAAGCAACCCCTACTACGAAAAGGCGATGATGATGCGCAGTCGCGAAAACACGATCTATTTCGCGAGCGTGAATTATGCGCTGCGCTTTCAGGAAGCGGCGACGAGCCTGATCGCTCCGTCGGGTGAATGTCAGGCCTATCTGCCCTATGGCGAAGAGGGCGTTCTTGTTCAGAAGATAGACGTCGAAGAGGCGACAGGCCTTCTTGCGAATCGATACGCACCGGAGCGATACCGGGAAGCATCATCAATGGAGAACTAGAAAGTGTCAAAGCTCAGAATGAAAATTTCCATGTCGCTCGACGGCTATGTCGCCGGGCCGAACCAGAGCGTCGAAAACCCGCTCGGCATTGGTGGCATGAAGCTGCATCAATGGGTGTTCCCGCTTGCGGCGTGGCGCGGACCGCATGATGAGCCGGGAGGCGAGATCAACGAAAGCAACGCGATCGTTGAGGAACAGCTCGAAAACATCGGTGCGACGGTGATGGGCCGAAACATGTTCGGTGGTCATCCGGGCCCATGGGATCCGAACACCCCGTGGACCGGCTGGTGGGGAGATGATCCGCCGTTTCATCATGCCGTGTTCGTCCTCACGCATTATCCGCGAGAGAAGTTGGTGCTCGAGGGCGGGAATTCCTTCACCTTCGTGACCGATGGAATCGAGTCGGCGCTCGAACAGGCACGACGGGCTGCAGGTGGAAGGGATGTGTCACTCGCCGGAGGAGCCAAGGCGGTGCAGGAGTATCTCGCATCAGGTCTCATCGATGAAATGGAGATCAGCCAGGTGCCGCTACTTCTTGGCAGTGGCGAGCGTCTCTTTGAGGAAGTTGGCGACAACCTTCATGGCATGGAGCTCGTGAGGACCGTCGCCGCGCCGAACGTGACGCACCTGAAGTTTGTGAAACGCTAGTAAGCCCAACGCCGATGAAAAACAAAACGTTGGCTCGAGCAAACAACCGAGGAATCCAATGACACCTGATACATCAGCTGAATCCACCGAACCCGAACGCAAGCAGCCGGAGTCCTTTCGCGGACGCTCGCTAGCGGCGTCTCTCACCGTGAACGACATCCGCCAGAGCGTTGCATGGTATCGCGACATTGTCGGCTTCATCGTCGAGCAGGAGTACGGCGAGCCTGGTGGAGTACCAAGAGCCGTTTCTCTCAAAGCCGGCACAGTGAGTCTGCTTGTCACGCAGGACGATGGAGCGAAAGGAATGGACCGCGCCAAAGGCGAGGGCATGTCGCTTCAGATCACGACCGCGCAGGACATCGACGAGCTTGCCGCCCGCATAAAGGAAAACGGCGGCACCCTGCTGTCCGAGCCTCATGATGCGTGGGGAGCACGCGTTTTCCGGCTGAAGGATCCGGACGGCTTCAAGCTGGTGATCTCCTCCGAGAGATAGCCCGAAGAAAAGAATTGTTGTATATGCCTTGACAGGAATATGCCTTTAGTGGCATATTCCTGTCATGATCGACACGTTCGCTGCCCTCGCGGAGCCCAACCGCTTCCGCATCGTCGAGCTGCTGCGCTCTGGGCCCCGCTCCGTTAACGACATCGGCACCCGGCTCAATCTCAATCAGCCGCAGGTCTCCAAGCATCTGCGAGTGCTGAAGGAATCAGGGCTCGTCGACGTTCAGCCGCGCGCTCAGCAGCGCCTTTACCAGCTGCGCGCGCAACGTCTCCGTCAACTTCACGAATGGCTCGAGCGCTACCGGCGCGTCTGGGATGCGCGATTCGAGGAACTGGACGAGCTCATCGAAGAGCTCAAGGCAAAGGAGAAGTCAAATGACCACCGCAAACGCAAATGAGGTCGAGATGAATCAGACAGCGATGGAGCTCCAGGGAGATCGCGAGATCGTCATCTCGCGCACGTTCAACGGTCCGGCCAAAATCGTATTCGAAGCCTACACCAACGCCGATCTGGTCCGACGGTGGTGGGCCCCCAAGTCACTCGGCGTCACGATCGTCAGCTGCGATGCCGACGTCCGCGTCGGGGGCAAGTATCGGTACGTCCTCCAGCCGCGCAAAGGCAATGCGTTCGGATTTGCCGGCGTGTACAAGGAGGTAACGCAATACTCGCGTCTGGTCTATACGCAGATCTTCGAGCCAATGGCCGACGGAGGCGAGCTGATCGCTACCGTGACATTCGGTGAGCAGGATGGCAAGACACACATGGTGTCACACGAGGTCTACCCATCAAAGGAAGCGCGCGAAATGGCTTTGTCTTCCGGAATGGAGCACGGCATGCGCGAGACGATGGATCAGCTGGACGAGCTCGTCGAATCGCTCAGCTGATCGTGGCAATCGATCAAAGGGATCGATTGCTTTCGAGGTGAACACGCGTCTACCTTCCATCAGCAAGCAACTCACACCAGCCCAGGGAAACGGAAATGAATCTCAACGCAGCTATCCTTTTCCTTGCGGCGATTGTTCCTCCCGCAAACGCACCGGCGCCTGGCGTATGTGCCCTCATCACACGCCAGGAAGCCGCTGCCGCACTCGGAGCAAAGGTTCCTGCAGGTTCTGAAATGCAGTGGGACTTCCCCGTCGAGCAGGGCCGATCGATGAAAGCGAACTCCTGTTTCTACGGAACCGAGGTCATCCTGACTCGAATCGAGCTCGGCGCCAATGCGGCAAGACTCTTTGGGCAGTACCGCCAATCATTGACATCGAAGAGCGACTACAAGGATGTAAAGGGAGTAGGCGACGAGGCGTTTATCGCCAAGGGACAGCTCGCAATTCGAAAAGGGTTGACGGGAATCATCGTTGACGTTGGCCAGGCGAGGGGTGGTGGCGCGCCCGAGCTGCAAAAGGAAAAAAGTCTGGGTGTGCTCGCAGTCGGCCGGATGTAAACCTCGCTCCACAGGTTCTGATCGATGGGCGCCACAAATATCGATGCTCCGACGATTGCTGCAATTCGCGCCAATCGCGCGCGACTCGGCGACCTCGTAGTCACGACACCGATTCGCCGACTTGTTGACGACGCAGTCGCTGCAGCGATCGGACAATCGACAGAGCTATGGTTGAAGGAAGAGCTCTTCCAGCGAACGGGAAGCTTCAAGCCGCGCGGAGCATTGTCGGTGATGCTCGATCTCGATGCCGCTGCGCTGGAGCGCGGCGTCACTGGAGTTTCCGCCGGGAATCACGCCATCTCACTCGGATACTGTGCCAGAATACTCGGCAGCACCGCGAAAGTCGTCATGCCTAAAACGGCCAATGCGTTCCGCGTTCAATTGTGCAGGGAATTCGGAGTAGAGGTCGAGCTGGTCGATAACGTCACGCAGGCATTCGAGCGTGTGAAGCAGATTGAAAGCGCCGAAGGACGCACCTTTGTCCATCCGTACGAGGGGCCGAAGACTGCGCTGGGCACAGCGTCAGTCGGAATGGAATTCATCGATCAACTGAACGAGGCGGGCGTGTCACTCGATGCAGTGATCGTCGCGGCCGGCGGAGGCGGACTCACGGGCGGCGTCGCGTGCGCGGTCAAGCAGATGAGTCCTGACACCGCTGTTTACGTCGTCGAGCCGGAAGGCGCCGACACAATGCATCGAAGCTTCGAAGCCGGCTCGCCTCAATCGATCGACGCCGTGCGCACGATCGCAGACTCCCTGGGTGCACCGAGGTGCGAACCGTATTCGTTCGCACTGAATCGAAGATTTGTTGATGAAGTCGTATTGGTGAGCGACGACCAGATCAGAGAAGGGATGCGATTGCTGTTCAGGTCGGCGAAGCTGGCGGTCGAGCCTGCCGGTGCTGCGGCGCTCGCAGCATTGATGCATCCTTTGCGCGACCGATTGAACGGGAAAAGAGTTGGCGTCGTGATTTGCGGAGCGAACATCGACGCCGAATCATTCGCGAGACAAATTCAAAACTGACAGGTACCTGTGCGAATTCTTTTGAACATGGTTGGAGCTCTCCTGCTGATTTCGGGCGGCGTCTGGTTTCTTCAGGGAATCAACGTGATTCCCGGCAGTTTCATGACAGGACAGTCCAGATGGGCCCTCTACGGAGGGATAACTTTGGTCGTCGGAATTATTTTGCTGCTGGCGGCCAATCGCTCGCGAACCTGAGGTGACCAACATGAGCACGACGACTACAGCACCGTCACGCGGCGAAGCCGCCGACTACTACTTCACGTACATCGATCAGGTCCCCGCTGGCGATATTCGCGAAATTCTGCAATCGCAGCTGGGTGAGACACTCGGTTTGCTTCAGAGCATCAGCGAAGAGAAATCCCTGTACCGATACGGGCCAGACAAGTGGAGCATTCGTCAGGTCATGAGTCACATCAACGACACCGAGCGTGTCTTTGTATTCCGCGCGCTCTGGTTTGCGCGAGGCTTCGACAGTCCGCTCCCCAGCTTCGATCAGGACATCGCGGTCAACAGAGCCAATGCCGACGATCGGTCATGGAGCAGTCACATCGAGGAATTTCACGCCGTGCGCGATGCGAGCGTGAACTTCTTTGACAATCTGCCGGATGACGCGTGGACTCGCCGGGGCATCGCAAGCGACAATCCCTTTACTGTACATGCGCTCGCTTACATCACTGCCGGCCACGTCGCGCATCACTGCGCGATTCTCAAGGCGAGGTATTTAGGCTGAGCGCGTAGCGAGGACTTTTTCCGCGGCGCTCCGAGCACCGGGAACGTCGCCAGCCGTGCTTCCTCGAAACGCTTAGTGGTCTGGGGAGCGTCGCCGTGGATGAATTCCGCGCCGAGCTCGATTGGGATGCCCGCGTTGGTGCCGTAGACGGTCCGGATGCGACCGCCGAGACGCTCGCCGGCCTCGAGGACCAATACTTTCCTCCCCGCCCTGCCGAGGGTCCGCGCAGCCATCAGCCCCGCGGCACCGCCTCCGACGATAATCGTGTCGGTCATGGGCCAATCTTACGCACATTCCGCTCCGACACATAGCGGCGTTAAGTTCCTCAAACCAACCACCTATTCGCCCAGCATATGGACAAGAAGATCGGCCTCCTCGTCGGCCGGGAATGGTCATTCCCCCCCGCTTTCATTGAAGAGGTAAACGGACGCAACGCCGGCGTTGTCGCCGAATACGTCTCGCTCGACATCACGAAGATGGGCGAGCCCGGTGAATACGACGTGATCATCGACCGCATCTCGCATGAAGTCGGCTTCTATCGCGCGTATTTGAAGCACGCCTCGCTGCTCGGTACGAAGGTCGTGAACAATCCGTTCATGTGGTCGGCCGATGACAAATTCTTCGATGCGTCGCTCGCAACGGTTGTTGGCGTCGCGCATCCGAAAACCGTCGTGCTTCCGAACAAGGATTACATCCCGGGCATCTCGCACTCTGAAAGCCTGCGCAATCTCAAGTTTCCAATGGACTGGAAAGGTGCGATCGAATACGTCGGACTTCCCTGCGTGCTGAAGGATGCGCACGGTGGCGGATGGCGTGACGTGTACATCTGTCACTCGGTTCAGGAAGTGATTCAGAATTACAACGACAGCGGATTGCTCACGATGGTTCTTCAGGAATTCATCGAATGGGACCAGTACATCCGCTGCCTCTGCCTCGGCCAGGAAGAAGTGCTGCCGATGCAGTACGATCCGAAGCGGCGCTGCTACATCGAAGATGAAGAGTATCTGTCACCGGCTCTCAAGAAACGAATCGTTGACGATGCACTGAAGCTCGTGCGCGCTCTTGGGTACGACATGAACAGCGTCGAGTTTGCGGTGCGAGATGAAATCCCGTATGCCATAGACTTCATGAATCCTGCCCCCGACATGGACATCAACTCGCTGACGCGGCCGTTCTTCGACTGGACCGTGAAGCACATGGCGGACATGGCGATCAAGATGGCGAAGGCGCCGCGGAAGGCTCCTCAGATGGCAAAGTTCGCGACGTTGCCAGGGTGAAGTCGGCGATCGAGCGGTACCACGACCTTCTGACTCCTGAGGTAGCAGCCGACTCGCATCAATGGCTGCATCATCAGCTTCAGGTAAAGGGGCTCGAGTTCGGCGGGCGCCAGCTCTGCTCGGTTCTTCGGCCGCGCTTTCTTTCGTTCGCCGAGTACCGGTTGCTAAGCGATCGTTGCGCACTTGTGTTGTCCGCACTGGAGAAAGCGCGCGTTGCAGCGATGGCCGATTCGGCGCTGCGGTCGCAGTTCGGTCTCGTCGATTGGGAAGAGACGCTGATTCACGACGATCCGGGATTTCGCGATGCGAGTCCGACATCGCGTCTCGACGCCTTCTATGCTGAAGGCGCAGACGGATCGGGACTCAAGTTCACCGAATACAACGCTGAGACTCCAGCGGGCGCAGCCTACGGTGATTCGCTGACCAAGGCTTTTCTATCGCTGCCGCTGATGGCGGATTTCAGGAAAGAGTACAACGTGCTGCCGATCCCCTCGGCCGCGGGAGTGGAGCATTCACTTCTCGATGCATTCCGCCAGTGGAGCGGAACTCGCGAAGCGCCCCGGATTGCGATCGTCGACTGGAATGAAGTTCCAACCCGCAGCGAGTTCGTTCTGTTTTGTCATTTCTTCGAGCAGAATGGCCTGCAATGCGTGATCGCCGATCCGCGCGAGATGGAGTATCGCGGCGGAAAGCTCTATGCCGGCGATCTTCATGTCACACTGATCTACAAGCGTGTCCTGATCGATGAACTGATCAATGAATGCGGGCTCGATCATGCCGTCGTTCGCGCAGTGAGAGATCGGGCCGTGTGCATGGTGAATCCGTTCCGGTGCAAGCTGCTGCACAAGAAAGCGAGCCTCGCCGTGATCGGCGATGAGCAGAATGCGGAGATTTTCACCGCAGAAGAACGCCGTGCTGTCACGATGCACGTTCCGTGGACGCGTGTTGTCGTCGAGCGCTCCACCGAGTTCGACGGAAAGAAGATCGATCTCCTGCCATGGATCGCGGAGAATCGGGAGCAGCTTGTGCTCAAGCCCAACGATGACTACGGCGGGCGCGGCATCGTGCTCGGATGGACTGTATCCGCTGAGAAGTGGGACCAGGCGATACACGATGCCGTCGAGAGTCCCTACATCGTTCAGCAGCGCGTTGTGATTCCGGAAGAGCCGTTTCCATCGTTTGTCGATGGCAAGCTCGACATATTCGACCGCTCCCTCGACACTGCGCCGTACGTGTCGAACGGACGCTTCATCGAAGGATGCCTCACGCGCATCTCGACCGATGAGCTGCTGAATGTCACCGCCGGTGGTGGATCGAACGTGCCGACAATGCTCCTGGAGAAGCGATGAAGTCAGGGATGAAGGCGCCGTCTCTCACAGTCGGGATCGAGGAAGAGTATCAGATCATCGATCCCGTCACGCGTGAGCTGCAGAGCGGGATCGACAAGATCATGAAGTCGGATCTCCCGCTTCTCAGAGACGTCAAGCCCGAGCTGCACCAGTGCCAGGTAGAAGTGGGCACGAGGGTTTGCAACACCATTCAGGAAGCACGAGAAGATCTGGTGAAGCTGCGCCGGGCGATAATCGAAGTTACTGCGACGCACGGACTCACCATCGCGGCCGCCGGTACGCATCCGATCTCATCCTGGCAGCACCAACACGTCAACCCGCTCGAGCGCTACCTCGGCGTAAAGGAAGAGCTTCAGGATCTCGCAAGCCGATTGCTGATCTTCGGAACCCATGTGCACATCGGGATCGAAGATCCCGAATTCCGTATCGATTGCCTGAACGCCGCGAGATACGTGCTTCCGCACATTCTCTGTCTTTCGACGAGCTCGCCATTCTGGGCGGGCAGAAAGACCGGACTTCACTCGTATCGCAGCATCGTCTTCAAGAATTTCCCGCGCAGCGGTGTGCCGCGGGTGTTCATGAGCCACGCCGACTACGCCGATCTAGTCGACACTCTGGTCAGGACGAAGAGCATTCCGGATGCGTCGAAGCTATGGTGGGATGTGCGTCCGCATTACAAGTATCCAACTCTCGAGTTTCGCAATTGTGATGTCTGTACCCGCGTGGACGAAGCGATCTGCGTCGCGGCGATTCTCCAGGCAGTTGTCGCGAAGCTTTGGAAGCTTCGGCGGGACAACCTTACGTTCCGCGTATACCGCTCCGAGCTCATCGAAGAGAACAAATGGCGGGCGGTGCGTTGGGGTCTGAAGGGCAAGCTCATAGATTTCGGCAAGAAGCAGGAGCTCCCGGCTCCAGTGCTGATCAGAGAGCTCATCGAGTGGTTTCTCGGGGACGTCATGGACGAGCTCGGCACGCGGAAGGAAATCGAGTACGCGTATCACATCATGGAACATGGATCGAGCGCCGACAGGCAGCTTGCGACTTTTAAGGAGACTGGAAATTTGAAAGACGTTGTGGATCAACTCATCAGAGAGACGGCTGAAGGAGTCATGACGCCAACGGAAGGCGCGCCGTGACCGGCTCAGATCGCCCAATCATCGGCGTTACAACCCAAACGCTCGAGGAAATTCCGGACGAGCTTCCGCGTTGCTGGATCATGAGCCAGCGCTATGTGAAGACACTCACGGCGTCGGGCGCAGTTCCGTGGATCATTCCACTTCTCGACGACCGGGACACGTTGCGCGCGATCTACGACAAGCTCGACGGAATTTTTCTTCCGGGCGGAGTCGATATCGATCCCGAATCGTACAGCGAGCCGCGCACGGACGTGTGCGGACGCGTCGATCCGGATCGCGATCGCACCGAGATAATGTTCGCCGATTGGGCAATGAAAGACGGCAAGCCGATCCTCGCAGTGTGTCGCGGAGCTCAGCTGCTGTCAGTCGCTGCCGGTGGCACTCTCTATCAGGATTTGACCGCCGAGTATCCTGGTGCGATCAAGCATGATTACTGGCCGAAGGCTGGGGAGCGGACACGGCAGGATCTCGCCCATCCTGTGAACGTCGTCGAGAACACGAGACTGAGCCGGTTGATCGGGTCGGATACGTTCCTAGTTAACAGCATGCATCATCAGGGCATCAAGCAGCTTGCACCGACACTCGTTGCGAATGCGTTTGCGCCCGATGGACTGATCGAGGGCGTCGAATCCCGGGAAGCTGATTTCGTGCTTGGCGTGCAGTGGCATCCGGAGGACCTGGCCGATTCAGATCCCGCGATGCGATCGTTGTTCGACGCGTTCGTCGAAGCGTCACAGGCCTGGAAACACAGAAGCCACAGCGTCGGCAGCACGAGGAGATCGGCTTGAAGTTCGTAGACGACCGGCTTCCACGCTGGCTCGACGGGTGGCGCAGCCCGCGGCTCGGGCTGAACATGCCGATCGTGACGTACGGGACGCGTGGACGTCCCGTTCTGCTGTTTCCCACCGCGGCTGCTGACTATCTCGAGAACGAGCGCTTCTTCCTGGTTAAAGCAGTCGAGCCGGCGATCATGGCCGGGCGGATCAGACTGTTCTCTATCGACAGTATCAATTCACACGCGTGGATGGACCGCTCGCTTCCGGTTCGTGAACAGGCGCGGCGACAGGCGCTGTTTTCGGGGTACGTCGAAGAAGAGGTAGTGCCGTACATCCGCAACGCGGTGGGCAATCCAGGCGAACGCATCGCGACGACGGGTGCGAGCTTTGGTGCGTTCCACGCCGCGAATGCGTTTTTCCGGCGGCCTGATCTTTTCGATACGCTCATCGGCATGAGCGGGTTCTACGATCTTGGTCCCGGATATCTGAAAGGTTTCTCCGACGAGAACGCGTTCTTCAATAATCCAGCGTGGTTCCTGCAGGGACTTTCGGGTGGCCCCCTCGACACACTGCGTCATCATAGCCGCATCGTTCTCGCGACTGGACAGGGCGCTTACGAAGCTCCGCATGCTTCGCGGAATTTTTCGGAAGTGCTGAATCAGAAAGGGATACCGCACTGGCTCGATGTATGGGGTCATGACGTAAACCATGACTGGCCGTGGTGGCGAAAGATGCTCCCGCACTTTATCGACAAGCTCGGTTACTAGAGGACCGATGCCAAACGTAGTGTTTGCCGCGCCCATTCTTTCCGAGAATGCGTCGCGCATGATCGAAGCCGTTGCAAGCCTGCCCAACGTCCGGCTCGGCGTCATCACGCAGGATCCTGCCGAGAAGATGTCGCCTGGGATGTCCTCTGTGGTTGCTGCGCATTGGCGCGTGGACAACATCCTCGACGCCGACCAGTTGAGCTGGGCGGCGGATGGCTTGTCGAAGAGGCTTGGCGGTCTCGATCGGTTGTTCGGCGCGTATGAGCAGCTTCAGGAGCCGCTGGCCGAAGTGCGAGAGAAGCTTGGCATCGAAGGAATGAAACCGGATGTCGCTCGACGGTTCCGCGACAAGTCGGACATGAAGGACGTGTTTCGCGCGAACGGAGTTCCGTGCGCGAAGCACAGTCTGTTCGAGACGCTCGATGAAGCCCGTGCGTTTGTGAAGGAAGTCGGCTATCCGATCGTGATCAAGCCGCCTGCAGGAGCTGGTGCGATCTCAACGTTCCGCGTTGATGATGAAGCTTCGCTTGTCGAGTCGGTGACCAAGTCGGGAGCCCGGAAAGGGCGGCCGGCATTGGCCGAGGAGTTTATCGTCGGCGATGAGTATTCGCTCGAGACGATTTCGATTAACGGTCATGCGGTGTGGCATTCGCTCACGCACTACTATCCGACTCCTCTCGAAGCGGTGCGGAATCCGTGGATTCAGTGGTGCGTCGTGTCGCCGCGCGAAGTAAACGATGCGCGCTACGACGACATCCGCGCAGCAGGCACGAAAGCGCTCAAGGTGCTCGGCATGGAAACAGGGCTGAGCCACATGGAGTGGTTCCGACGTCGCGATGGGTCGATCGCGATTTCCGAAGTTGCGGCTCGTCCGCCGGGTGCGCAGATCACCACGTTGAACTCACGCGCGCATGATATCGACTTCGTCCGCGCGTGGGCGAAAGTGATGGTTGATGGTACGTTCGAGATGCCGACCCGGAAGTACGCGGTGGGCGTAGCGTTTCTTCGCGGGCAGGGCGCCGGACGCATCAAGGCAGTGCACGGATTGGACGAGGTCGCGAAGGAGATTGGCCCGCTTGTTGTCGATGTAAAGCTTCCGACACCGGGGGCCGCACCGGCGGCTAGCTATGAAGGCGACGGATACGTTATCGTGCGACATCCTGAGACCAAAGTAGTGATGCGGGCGTTGAAGACATTGATATCAACTGTGAGAGTCGAGCTCGGCTGATGCTCGCTCCAATTCCATATAAAACCACGAGTACCGAACAATGAACGTCATGATGATTGCCCCGGGCTACCCGGATGAGATGCCCTACTTCGTCCGCGGATTGGCGGCGGAAGGCGCAGCTGTGATTGGCATCGGAGATCAACCCGATCACGACATTCCACAGATGACGAAGCATCACCTGGCCGCGTACGTCCGAGTGCCAAGCCTTCAGGACGAAGACGAGTGTGTGCGCGTCGTTACGCAGTGGGCGCAGGGAAAGCACATCGATCGCGTGATCTGTCTCTGGGAGCCAGGCGTTCTGCTTGCCGCACGTCTTCGCGAAGCTCTCGGCACGCCAGGTATGACGGTCGCGGAGTGTCTTCCGTATCGTGACAAGGATGTAATGAAAGAAATCGTCGCCAAGGCTGGCATTCGTACGCCAAAGCACAAGGCCGCAAAAACCGCGCAAGGTGTGCGGGCTGCGGTGAAGAAGATCGGGTATCCGGTGATCATCAAGCCGATTGCCGGCGCAGGCTCGATGGACACATATCGCGTGGATAACGCAGATCAACTGAAGGAAACCATCGCGAAGCTGGGTCACATAGATCATGTCAACGTCGAAGAGTTCATCGACGGTGAGGAGTACACGTACGACACGATCTGCGTCGACGGGAAGATGTTGTACAAGAACATCGGCTACTATCGCCCGCGTCCGCTGATTGCGAGAAGCGAAGAGTGGATCAGCCCGCAAACACTGTGTCTGCGCGATCTCGACGCGCCGGAGCTTCAGGAAGGACACCGCATGGGCCGGGAAGTGCTCGAAGCGCTGAACATGAAGACCGGCTTCACTCACATGGAGTGGTATCGGAAGTCAGACGGTGAAGTCGTGTTTGGTGAAATCGCCGTTCGTCCCGCAGGTGCGCGCACGGTCGACCTGATGAACTTCGTCTCCGACATCGATCTCTTCCGCGGATACGCAGAGGCGGAAGTCAAAGGCACCTTCTCGCAGAACGAGCCGAGGAAGTACAACACCGTGAATATCTTCAAGCGTGCGCAGGGACAGGGACGGATTCGCCAGATCACGGGGCTCGAACAGTTGAAGGCGAAGTACGGCCCTCACATCGTGAACATCGATCTTCTTCCCATCGGCGCGCCGAGGCGGAACTGGGTGCAGACGCTGGTGTCAGACGGATATGTCACCATTCGTCATCCCGATCTTCAGACAGCGATGGATATCGCTGACGCTGTCGGCACCGATCTCAACATGTACGCTGGCTGATACATAGTGAGCTCGTTGAGCAGTCTCCTTCGCCGTCGACGCGAGGGATCGAAGAATCCGTTCGGTACAATTGAAAGAATCGACAGCGTGTACAGTCCCGAGCTCGACAACGAGCGGGATCTGCTCGTATCGCTGCCAGGCGGTTATTCCACCGGTGCACGTCGCTTTCCTGTCATCTACATGCATGACGGGCAGAATCTGTTCGATCCTGCCACGAGTTTTTCAGGATCGTGGAACGTCGATGTCGCGATGGCCGAGGTGAGTCTCGATGGGCTCGATGCGATCGTAGTTGGTATTCCGAACATGGGACGCGAGAGAATTGCGGAGTATTCGCCGTTCGAGCACCCAAAGCTTGGAGGTGGACGTGGGGACCTCTATCTCGAGTTCCTGGTCAACACCGTAAAGCCGCTGATCGATGCGAAGTATCTGACCGTGGCGGATCGTGAGCACACGGGAATTATCGGGTCATCACTCGGGGGATTGATCAGCCTCTATGCGTTCTTCCGTCATCCGGAAGTTTTTGGATTCGCGGGAGTATTGAGTCCATCGCTGTGGCTGACCGAAGCGGACATGTTCGAGTTCATCCACGATGCGCCGTTTACTGGCGGCAAGCTTTATCTGGATGTTGGCGATCTCGAGGGCGCGCGTCATGTGTCGAAGGCGTTGCGGCTCCGCGACATGCTCGAGACGAAGGGTTACAGGATCGGCGAAGATCTGTTGTGGGTGGAGGAGGATATCGGCGCACACCATGAGTCCGCGTGGGGTCGTCGCTTTCGTGACGCGCTTCCGTTTCTTCTCCCGAATGCAGTCAATACCGTGGAGTATGAAATCCCGCGAACTTAGCGGCCACAAGCACGGGATTAACTGAAACCCTATCGTTTGAAGATTCCTGGATCGCGCAGTGTCCCATTCCACGGACGCAGCCACACCATACCGTTCCACGCGTGCGCCAGGTACGCGTTCACCGAATCCATTTCCGCCGGCGCGTACTGCGTGCGGTGACAAGCGAACTCTTCGCGCCCCGCCACTAGGTCGCGCGGCTCAAACCGCACACGCACTGTAAGAAGTGCCTGCGTCATCCCGTTGACTGTCGGGTTAGCGCGCGGTGCGGTGCGCAGACGCTCGGCCGGTAGTGACGCATATAGCAGCTCAGTGTTCGCGTAACGCGCATCGGCCTGCACGATCTGGGTCACGACATCGCCAACCAGCCTGTGATCCGGATGTCCGGTGCCTCCTTCCGGCCCGAACGTGATGATTGCCGCTGGGTTGAGCGAATCGATGATCGCGACGAGCGCCGTTCGCAGCTTGCCGAGCTCGTCGAACGATGCGAGACCTCCGTCGGGGAGTCCGAGCAGGTGAAGTTGTTTCACGCCGAGCCGCGTGGCGGCGCAGTTGGCCTCCTTCACGCGTGCGGCGGCGAGCTCAGGTCCAGCCGGGATGCGCGCGAAATCGCGAACACCCTTCGAGCCATCGGTTGCGATCACGAGATGAGTTTCGCGTCCTTCTCGCGCGAGCCGCGACAGCAGCGGACCGATGACGCGCTCGTCATCAGGATGCGCGAATACTGCGACGATGGGGCGCCTGACCTGCGCCTGGGTCGAGAGCGGGGTGAACGCGGCCAGCCCGGCGAATACGAGATATCGGATGAGCATGCTATACACTGCAGCCTCGATCAACGATGCGCGAGATCACGCCCGCTCGAAGCCTTGCGTCAGCCACGTACTCTCTCGAACATGCATGTGTCGTTCGAGAGGTTTCCGTGTTTTTTACCACCGAGAGCACCGAGGTCTCCGAGAACTACAAGGCTTGTTCTTATAACGAAAAACGCTTGATCCCGTCTTTTAGGGTGCATACATGGAAGTTTATTAAGAGTCCTCGTTTGATCCGCGCGAGCTTGAGATAGCTGAGTATCTGAGCGTCGTGAATCGCTGCGAGCTTTTGAACTGCCTTGACCTCTACTATCACTTCGCCGTTCACGATAAGGTCAGTTCGAAAGCCGAGCTCTGCTATTTCGCCGTCGTATTCAACGCTGACAGGCTTCTGTTGTTCAACGACGAAGCCGCATTTGCAGAGCTCGTGGGCCAGAAAGTATTCGTATACGGACTCGAGCAGACCGGGTCCCAGAACTCGATGAATCGCGATGGCCTTCCCGATTATTTCTCTGGTGATGACATCTTCCAGTTCGCCAAGAGCTCGCATGCGTGCAAGCTCTCAAGTCGAGCCCGCCAACTCCAATCACATTAGAACCGGAGAAATCGAAAGACAACAAAACCATTGTCGCAGCTTTTCTCGGCGGCCTCGGTGGCCTTGTATCTACCGGATATGAGGAATAAGCGCGAGAAT
>JBDTNA010000016.1:0-19355 GCA_039933985.1 Gemmatimonadales bacterium
GAATGTTAAATTTGCTCGTCCATATTCTCGTGTATTGGAGGCTTCTACTTTTCCACCGGAAAAATGTGCCAAATATTGTGCGCCATAACAAACTGCCAATAAGGGTTTTTTTCCTCTGATTAGAGATAAATCTGGATGTGGCGCATTCTCGGATCTTACCGAAAACGGACGCGAAGCGAGCGCATCATACCAGTTCAATTTTGGCGGAGCGCGGCAGAGCCTCCTGAAAATCGGCGGCCTGAGCCGGGCGACCGATCGCGATGCCGACACGCGAGCCTATTCCATCAGCGCGAACGGCATCAGCAACGCAATTCGCGAGCTGCCGCCGGAGGAAATATTCGACGGAAGATTCAACAACTCCGGCATCTTCGACATCGGGCCGCTGGCGCAGGGCGGATCCTACACAGCGAAGGATCGAATTTCAGCCGGATTTGCAATGGCCGAGATCGGACTGTCTGAGCGCTTTCGCCTGGTCGGCGGTGCGCGATACGAGAGTGATCATCTCGACGTCAATGCCACCTCCACGCTCGGCGCACCAGTTCTCACGCAGAAGGTGTGGAACGATCTGCTTCCTTCGCTCGCGTTGAACGTAAAAATCGGCAGCGATCAGCAGATCCGGTTCTCCGGCTCACGCACGCTTGCGCGACCGGAGTACCGCGAGCTGTCACCGATCAAGAGCCGCGATGTGCTCAACGGTGACGACACGCAGGGAAATGAGAATCTTTCCCGCACGAACATCACCAATGGAGATGTTCGCTGGGAATGGTATCCGGAAAATGGCGAGGTAGTCAGCGTGGCATTCTTCGCAAAGAAGTTCACGCTTCCGATCGAGCGAGTCTATCGCGCTGCCGGTTCGGGTACGAGAACGGTCTTCTATACCAACGCGAAGAGCGCCGAGAACTACGGCGTCGAGCTCGAGATGAGAAAGAATCTCGGGTTCATAGCTCCGGCGTTTTCCTCGCTCAGCATGTTCAGCAACCTGACGGTCATGGAGAGCAGGATTCACCTCTTCGAGAACACCGAGGCCAGCGCGACGAATCTCTCGCGCCGAATGGTCGGTCAGGCTCCATATGTCATCAATACGGGAATCTCGTACGACTCCGAAAGCGGATCGGCGTCAGCGACGCTGTTGTTCAACCGCGTTGGCGATCGCATCCAGGCGGCCGGTGATTCGCCGCTTCCAGACGTGATCGAGAAAGCGCGAAACGGGCTCGATCTCTCGCTTCGCGTCGGTCTTATCGGCTCAGTAACGGCGCGAATCGACGCGAAGAACTTGCTCGACTCTCAATACAAGACCATTCAGGGGACCGCGCTGCGCGAGCTGTACACGGCAGGCCGAACGATTCAGCTCGGGTTTCAATTCAAGCCGTAGATGAGAATCAAGTTCTTGTGACAGCGTCGTGACTCGAGCGATACAGCACTAGGACACACGCGGATTTTATTAGGAGGCGGCGAGGAGAACATCTCTTCGCCGCCTTTTGCCATAGGGCCAAAGCCCTTCCACCGTTGAGGACATAGAATGCTTCCAAATCGCCGAGCGCTAGTTGCGGCATTGTCCATTTTCGCGTTCACTGCCGCATGCTCCGACACCTCTGGCCCTTCCACTCCAAATCCGATACTCGGGCTGACCACCACTGCCGTCAACACGACTTCGGTGAGGCTGACTTTCAACAGCGCGCCCGGAGACGACGCATACGACGTCGAGCGTGCTGAGGGAGCAACCGGCGCATTCGCGCAGATCACCAGCATTCCGGCACCAGCTGCGGCCGGGTCGATCACATATACCGATACGAACCTGAAAGCGAACACTGCTTATCGCTATCACATCATTACGAACAAGGACGGACTGAAGAGTGTGCCGTCAGGTGAATCTCAGGCGACGACGCAGGCGTTCGGCTTTGCGGCGGCGGACGTTACGACGGACATCCTGGCGAACCGCACTTTCTTCGCCGATACCGCGTACACCCTGAAGGGATTCATTCACGTCGCCAATGGAGCGACCCTGACGATCCAGCCCGGCACGATCATCAAGGGCGACTTCAACACTCTCGGTTCGTCGCTGTGGATTCTTCGCGGCGCGAAGATCGAAGCGGTCGGCAGGGCCGACGCTCCAATCGTTTTCACATCATCGCGAAGCACTGGCCGCCAGCCTGGTGACTGGGGCGGACTGGTCATCGTTGGTAATGCGCCGATCAATCGCACAGGCACGGTCGAGATAGAAGGATCAGGCACGGATGGCGCGACTGTGGCCGGAGGCAAGAATTACCAGGTGCTTTACTCCGGAGGTACCACGGCGACTGACAACTCTGGCACACTATCGTATGTGCGAGTCGAGTTTGCAGGCTTTGCGCCTTCGCTGAACAATGAGCTGAACGCGTTCACTTTCGCGGCTGTGGGTTCCGGAACGCGCGCATCGTATCTCCAGGCGATGGGCGGTCTGGATGATTCGTTCGAGTGGTTCGGCGGTGGTTTCGATGCTGATCACCTTGTGGCGTATGAAACCGGCGACGACATGTTCGACATGTCCGAGGGCTTCAGCGGCAGGCTCTCATTCCTTATCGGATTCAATTCCGTGCAGCTCACCCCGCGCACGGGAGCGGGATTCTTCTCCACTGACCTGGAAGGAATCGAGAATGACGGATGCAACGGCTCAGGTTGCACCAGCGGATTCAACACTACTCCGTTCACGGTCCCACTCGTGTCCAACTTCACGCTCGTCGGTTGTGGCGACGTTGCGTGTGTAGGATCAGGCGGAGGATTCGGCATGATGATTCGCCGCG
Source organism: Gemmatimonadales bacterium (assembly GCA_039933985.1). GTDB lineage: Bacteria > Gemmatimonadota > Gemmatimonadetes > Gemmatimonadales > Gemmatimonadaceae > UBA4720. Next base: position 2,781 of record JBDTNA010000016.1, read on the forward strand.
GTTCTGGCGGATACTACGTCAACGGAATTCTGGCCCGGTTCCCGAGGGGAGGAATTTCACTCCGCGACACGGAGACGTTCGCTCGCGCGGGCTCGGCCGCTGTTCCCGATGTCGCCAGTGCCGATCTGGCAATTCGCAATGTTGTGTTCACGGAAGTTGCCACCGTCTTTCAGGCGGGGGGCGGCGCCACGGTCCAGTCTTCGCTTGACCTCGCAGGAAACTCACTCACCAGCAGTGCGGCGGCGTCGACGACGCTGTTCACCGCGATCCCTGCAATAGGTGTTGCACCCGCGGGGGCCGCAGCCTTTGATTGGACGCCACCCGCTGGCGCAGTCAATGCCAGTGGAGGAATGGTCACGCTTCCCGGTAAGATCGGCACGAAGGGCGGAACAGTTGTGCCAGGCAGCGCTTATCTCGGAGCCGCCGCACCGGGCGGAACGAAATGGTGGTCGGGTTGGACCACGTACGCGCGCAACTAGGCTTGAAGATAGACACATTCGGTGGCGGGTCCTGTGTTGTCGGTCATACAGTTGTGGTCATTCGCTTCAACCGATAACTCACGACGGAATAACTGGATACTCAGGACACGCCACTGGATGGGTTTACATCCAACTAAATGAACGTTCAAAATCGGTACGTCCTGCTCGTTACCTGCTTCGCCGCGATTGCATGCAGTGAGCGCACGAGCAACTCGGTTGATTCGGCTCGCGCCGATTCGATTGCGCGCTCCCGCCAGGACTCCATCAATCGCACCTTGCCCGGATACGTAGTCGATTCGATCAGACCGGTCGAGGAAGAGTTGCGGCGTTTCCGACGAGCGGTGGGCGGTGACAGCGCGAGAGCACTTACGGGTGGTGCCACTTCACGCGAACAGCTCGTACGACAATTCATCGATGCGGTGGCGACTGCTGACACCATGAAGCTTCGGCAGATGGTCGTCACTCCCCGCGAGTTCAGCGACTTGATCTATCCCGAGTCACCAAATGTTCGTCCTCCCTATCTGCAGCCTCCCGGCCTTGTGTGGAGTGAAATCGAATCGTCAGGTGCGACTGGACTCACGCGACTCATGAGGCGAGTCGGCGGTCAGAAGTTGCGTTACCTCGGTCATGACTGCGTCGGTGATGCGGAGCGTTACGGGCTCAGCAGGATTTGGAAAGGGTGCACCGTTCGAGTGCAGAGCACCGACGCGCGGATTGTAACGGGGCGTCTCTTCGGATCGATCGTCGAGCGCGACCACCGGTTCAAATTCCTCAGCTACGCCAACGATTTCTGATTGTAAAGGACGCGTAACGGATGGACGTGACAATGCCGTTACGTAACAATATCGGGGATATTTCGGCTTCCCTCCCAAGGTGACTCCGTGTTCTCGAAGTTCATCGTTACAATCGCTCTGCTGTCGATATCCGTCGTGGGCTCTGCGCAGGCACCGGCTTATCCGCCGTCGGCGCCCGCAGACACAACGGCGCCGGCTGCAAAGCCGGCAGCACCGGCCACTCCCGCAATCGATTTCTCGGGGATTCTCTTCGCCAACTATCAGTATCGCGGCGACGCAGGTCCGTCCAAGTCACAGAACCGCTTTGACGTCGAACGGGCCTACCTGACTTTCCGAATGTCCGCCGGAAAGCGCACGAACGTTCGAATCACGACAGATCTGTTTCAGCAGACCACAACCGGCAACGATTCTTATTATCGCGGCTGGGTAGTTCGCGCGAAGTATGCTTACCTGCAATACAACTATCTCGACAAGCCCGATTGGAAAGCCAATTCGAAGATCGGGCTGCTTCACACCGTATTCATCGACCACGACGAGCAGTTCTGGCCGCGTTGGATATCGACTAGCCCGACAGAGAGGGCCGGATTCTTCTCATCGTCCGATGCAGGATTGTCGAACACGATCTCGCTTCCCAGGAAGTCAGGTGAAGTGTATGCGACGATCACCAACGGGCCCGGCTACACCTCACGCGAGACCGACCGCTTCAAGGATTTCGCTGCGCGTCTGACGCTCACGCCGTGGGCGAAGGATGCTGCGAGTCCGTTCAAGACACTCGACCTTAGCGCGTGGGGCTACAAGGGGGCGGTCGCGAGCCGCTTCGTCGCAGGTGGTACAGGTCAGGTCGGCTCAGTTGGAGAAGGTCTGGATCGCAGCAGATGGGGAGTTCACGCCGGGAGCGCGACGCCGAAATTCACATTCGGTGTCGAGTATGCCAGGAAACACGACGAAGGCGAAAACGGATCAAATACGCCCGCCCTCCCGCGCGTCGTGGTAGACAGCTCTGGCTCGATGACATCCGGCTATGCCCTATTGCGTCCAGCGATGCTGCTGAACAAGGCGTTGAAGACTCATCCGCTGACGCTGATGGGTCGCGTTGACAGAGTGTCGAACAACGTCGATGGCGACGCTCACTACAACAACATCATCGCCGGCCTCATATGGGATATATCGACCAAGGCGTCATTCTCGCTCGACTACCAGGAAGTCACCCCCTATGAGGGCTCGGCATTCCCGACGAGCAAGACGTATTTCGCACATTTCGTCGCGCGATTTTGAACGGCTCGAGCCAGCCAGGACAGTGGCGTTACACTCGTGACAAAGTCGTTACCACCGGTGCGCAGTGCGCCGGTTTGGGGGCCGTAGCTTTCATGCGAAAACCGACCGCAATCTCACTCCTTTCAGGAGCAAATTTGAAAAAACTGACCCTTGCTTCGCTCGTCGTCGCAGCCGTCGCCACAGTGGCATGCAGCTCCGACAAGCCGAACAACGGAACGCAGACCGCAGCAGCAACAAGCAACGGCGGCTCCGTCGACCTTACAGGCGCCGGCGCAACGTTTCCATATCCTCTTTATTCGAAATGGTTCGCTGACTACGCGGCCAAGACCGGCGTGAAGATCAACTACCAGTCCATCGGATCGGGCGGCGGGATTCGCCAGCTTTCCGAGGGGACCGTCGACTTCGGTGCATCCGACAGCCCGATGAAGGATGAAGACATCGCAAAAGCCAAAGGGCCTGTGATGCACTTCCCCACCGTGCTCGGCGCCGTTGCGGTCACGTACAATCTCCCGGAAGTCACTGCGGCGCTCAAGCTCTCGGGCCAGGTGCTGAGCGATGTGTTCGCCGGCAAGATCACGAAGTGGAACGATGCGAAGATCGCTGCGCTCAATTCAGGAGTGAAGCTTCCCGCCTCTGACATTCTCGTGGTTCATAGAAGCGACGGAAGTGGAACGACGTTTGTGTTCACCGATTACCTCGCGACGGTCAGTCCGTCGTGGGCATCGGGACCAGGCCGCGGAAAGGAAGTCGCATGGCCGGTTGGTCTCGGTGGCAAGGGCAACGAAGGAGTCTCCGGACAGGTGAAGCAGACGCCGGGAGCGATCGGCTATGTCGAGCTCGCATATGCGAAGCAGAACAAGCTGCCGTACGCGTCGATCCTGAATGCCGCTGGCAAATTCGTCGCTCCGTCGCCGGAAGGAATGACGGCCGCCGCTGCAGGCATTGCCGAAAAACTCCCGGCGAATACCGACTATCGCCTGTCGATTGTCAACGCTGCCGGTGCAGACGCCTATCCGATCTCGTCATTTACGTGGATTCTCGTTTACAGGGATCAAGCGGACTCGGTGAAGGGCCGCAAGCTGCGCGACTTCCTTCGCTGGGCGCTTACGGAAGGTGAAGCCCAGGCCTCGTCACTCGATTACGCACCACTGCCTGCATCGATGGCAACGCGTCTCAACGCTCGCCTCGATTCAATAAAGGTCGGCACAACCCAGTGACAGACGCAGTAGTGCGGCCGACCGGAGACCCAATAACGGGAATCCGGCCGGCCGGTCCGGTAAAAACGTCGGCACGCGGTGATCGCGTTTTTCAGATCGTGATCACCGCGTTTGCCGTTTCCATCCCGCTGCTCCTGATCGTCATTGCGATATCGATTGGGGTTGCAGCATGGCCGGCGTTGTCAAAGTCGGGACTTTCGTTCCTGACCAGCAGCAAGTGGGATGTCGTCGCGGGCGAATTCGGGGCGGCTCCCGCGATCTACGGCACGCTCGTCTCCTCTGCGCTCGCATTGGCGATTGCGACTCCGCTCGCGCTCGGCGTTTCGATTTTCCTCTCCGAAATCGCGCCGAAGTGGCTGCGGCAGCCGGTGGGGTTTCTCGTCGATCTGCTCGCTGCGATTCCGAGCGTGGTCTACGGGTTATGGGGAATCTTCGTTCTTATCCCATTGCTTCGCGATCCGGTCGCTCCGTTTCTTCGCGACACGCTTCACCTCGGCAGCACACCGTTGTTCAGCGGACCGAACTACGGCTACAGCATGTTCGCCGCCGGAATCATTCTCGCGATAATGATCCTGCCGTGCATCTCCGCCGTGACCCGCGAAGTGCTTCTGGCAGTTCCGCGTTCACAACGCGAGGCAGCACTCGCGCTCGGCGCGACACGCTGGGAGATGATCCGCGACGCTGTGGTTCCGTACGCGAGGTCGGGAATCATTGGCGGGATCATTCTCGGGCTGGGACGCGCACTCGGCGAAACCATGGCCGTGACGATGCTTATCGGAAACCGACCGCAGATATCAGCGTCGTTGTTCGCGCCCGGATATACAATGGCATCACTGATCGCGAACGAGTTCACCGAGGCGACGAGCGACGCACACCTTTCTGCCTTGATGGCTGTCGGAGCAGTTCTCTTCGTCGTGACGCTGATCGTGAATGCGCTCGCGCGTTGGCTCGTCTGGCGTGTTACGAAGGGCGGTGTTCGATGAGCCTACGCTCACGGCATACAAAGAGCGTCATCATGCTCGGCCTCACGTACCTCGCGGCCATTGTTGCGACTCTGCCCCTTCTGTTCATCATCATCCATCTGGTGAGACAGGGAGCTGCTTTCATCCGCCCGGATTTCTTCACCGAGATGCCTAAGCCCGTTGGTGAAGTGGGTGGTGGAATGGCGAACGCCATCGTCGGCACGCTGATCCTGATCGGGATCGCATCGGTCATCGGACTTCCGATCGGAATTGGCGCCGGTCTCTACCTGGCCGACCGCCGAACCGCGCCGCTCGCGACGACGGTGCGTTTTCTGTCCGACGTTCTCAACGGACTTCCATCGATCGTGCTCGGCATCTTCGCGTGGGAATTCATGGTGAAGCCCTTCGGCGGTTTCTCGGCCCTGGCAGGCGGTGTCGCTCTTGGTGCAATGATGATTCCGCTGGTGACGCGGACCACTGAAGAGATGATACGACTCGTTCCCACCTCCCTTCGCGAAGCCGCGCTCGCACTCGGCTATACGCGATGGAGAACATCGGTCAGCATCGTTCTGCGGACGGCGCTTCCGGGCATTGTAACTGGAGCGCTCGTAGCGGTCGCACGAATCGCCGGCGAGACAGCCCCGCTTCTGTTCACAGCGCTCGGCAACAGCTTCTGGTCGACGTCGCTTCACGAGCCGATCGCCGCTCTGCCGCTCCAGATTTTCACGTACGCCATCAGCCCCTACGAATCACAGCATGCGCAAGCGTGGGCTGGCGCTCTCGTACTCATCGCGATCGTGCTGATCATCAGCCTGGTCGCCAAATACGCAACTCGAGGAAGGCATGACGGTGGCGGAGACTGAGCGGCCGGCGGTACCTGACTTGACCGATGGTGATCGGCCACTCGCACGAGCGGTCGCCGTCACGACTCGCGCGGACTCAACTCCCGCGGCGACAGAGTCCGGCGCGCCGTTAATCTCCGCGCGAAGATTGAATGCGTGGTTTGGTCAGGCTCGCGTCATCCGCAACGTTACGATCGATTTTGCCGATCGCGCTGTCACGGCCATCATCGGACCCTCTGGCTGCGGCAAGTCAACGATGTTGCGTTGCCTCAACCGGATGCACGAGACCGTGCCGGGCGCTATCGTCGAAGGAGACGTGCTGCTCGGCGGAGTCAGCACCTACAAGGCCGATCTCAACGCGATCGCGGTCCGGCGCCATATCGGAATGGTGTTTCAGCGCCCTACGCCATTTCAAACGATGACTATTCGCGACAATGTTGCGGCCGGACTTCGAATCCAGGTCGGTCGCGGACCGTCAAAACGGGAGACGGATGAGATCGTTCAGGCCGCCCTCGAGCGAGCCGGACTCTGGACCGAAGTAAAGGATCGTCTTCGCGACAGCGCGGTCGGTCTTTCCGGTGGCCAGCAGCAAAGGCTTTGCATCGCCAGGGCGCTCGCGACGAGTCCGCGCGCAATCCTTCTCGACGAGCCCACAGCTTCACTCGATCCGCTCAGCACGCAGACGATTGAAGAGCTCGTCTACGAGCTCCGGCAGTCCATCGCAGTAATAATCGTGACGCACAACATGCAGCAGGCTGCCCGCGTTTCCGACCGAACGGCATTCATGCTCGAGGGAGAGCTGGTCGAAGTAGCACCGACGAACGCGCTGTTCACCACGCCGCGAGATTCACGCACTGAAGCATATGTCACCGGACGGTTCGGATGACAACGGCCGCACCGAAATCGGCGCCACCTGAATCAGGCGCGGCGCAGTCTGTCGCCGTCGAGGCGCGCAAGTTCTCATTCTGGTATGGTGAGAAGCAGGCTCTTCACGAAATAGATCTGTCAATTCCGGCCAAGTCGATCACCGCATTGATTGGCCCTTCCGGATGCGGCAAGTCCACGTTCCTGCGCTCCATCAACCGGATGAACGAAACAATTCCCGGCGTGCGACACGAGGGCGATATCCTGCTCGATGGCGACGATATCTACGCGAGCGGCGTGGACGTCGTGGACCTGAGGTCGCATGTCGGAATGGTATTTCAGCGATCGAATCCTTTTCCAAAAACGATTTTTGACAACGTTGCCTACGGCCCGCGTATCAACCGCGGTATCAAGAGACGCGACCTCGATGAGATAGTCGAGCTTTCCCTTCGGCGCGCTGCATTGTGGGAGGAAGTGAAGGACAGGCTTCACACCAATGCGCTTGGTCTTTCCGGCGGGCAACAGCAGCGGCTCTGCATCGCGAGAGCGCTCGCGAACGAGCCGCGGATACTTCTCCTCGACGAGCCGGCCAGCGCGCTCGACCCGATTGCAACGCAGCGAATCGAAGAGTTGTTGTTCGAGCTGAAGGGACAGTTGACGATCGCTATCGTTACTCACAATCTGCAACAGGCGGCGCGCCTGTCAGAAGTTACCGCGTTTTTCTACCTTGGCCGTCTGGTGGAGATGGATCGAACCAGCGTCATATTCACACGCCCCCGGGAAGAGCGCACCGAGGCGTACGTCACCGGGAGATTTGGATGACCGAGCAAGGCAGTGGATTTCGCCATTTTCACGAGCAGCTCGGGGAGCTGAGGCGCAAGCTGCTCGAGATGTCCGGGCACGCCGAGAAACTTGTCGAGCTGTCGATCGACGCGCTTATCGGTCGCGACAGGGCGATAGCCGAGCGCGTGATCGCGGGAGACAAAGTGATCAACACGCTCGAGGTCGAGATCGAGCAGCTGGCGGTTTCGCTGCTTGCCCTTCAACAGCCGATGGCCCGCGATCTTCGGTTCGTCGTAGGCACCATCAAGGTTTCAAGCGACCTCGAGCGTGTTGGCGACCACGCCGTGAACATCGCCGAATCCGCCGTTCACCTGATCGACGCCGGGGTAACGATCACGCCAAATCCGGAGCTCGAGGACATGACACGCCGCTCCCGCGCGATGCTGCGGGACGCGCTCGATGCGTTCACCCGCGCGGACGGAGCGCTTGGGCGCGAGGTGTGCAAGGCTGACGATGCTGTCGATGCATTGCATAATTCGGTGTTTCGCATTCTTCTTACACACATGATGGAGGATGCACGCACTATCACGCCGTCACTCGAGCTGCTGCTCGTCAGCCGCAATCTCGAGAGGGTGGCCGACCTCGCGACGAATATCGGTGAAGACGCTGTCTATCTCGCAGAAGGAAAGCAGATCAAGCATCACTTCGAAGACTGACGCACATGAGTGACGGCCAGCCGCGTCTTCGGCTGGTCCAGCCGCGCCAGCACTCGCCTCGCGCCGACGCCGACGTTCGTATCTCGGCAATCGACATCGGGTCGAACTCGATCCGACAGATCATCGCCGACGTTTCGCCTAACGGCGCGATCCGCGTAGTCGACGAGATGAAGGCGGCGCCGCGGCTCGGAGCCGGGATTCATCAGACTGGTCGCCTGAGCGACGAGGCGACCGATGCCGCGATCTTCGCGCTGAGCAGGATGGCAGCCCTCGCTGAACAGCTCGGTGCAAAGCGAAAAAGGGTCGTTGCCACCAGCGCGGTGCGAGAAGCGGAGAACGGCCCCGAATGGCTTGCGCGTGTGAAGGCCGAAACGGGTTTGCGTGTTGTCGTGCTGGATGGAGAGGAGGAAGCGCGCTTCGCATTCCGTAGCGCGCAGGCTCACTTCGATCTGGGCACCGGACGCGCAGTAGTGATGGACATCGGCGGCGGTTCGCTGGAAATCGCCCTGAGTGCCGGCGGACTCGTGGAGCGACTCATCTCACTGCCATTCGGCGCGATCCGCGTAACGGAGAAATACTTCAGCAAGGGAATCACGCCGGGTGGAATGCGGAAGTTGAGACGTGCCGTTCGAAAGCGGCTTCGCGACGAGCTTCCGGCGCGGGACTGGAGCGGTGCGCAAATAATCGGGTCCGGCGGAACCTTCACGAACCTCGGTGGAATGGTCCTCGTTCGTCAGGGTATTCACACCGCGCGCACAGTTCACGGAACTGTCGTGTCACGCACTGACCTAGAGCACATCGTCGACTACCTGGCGGCATTGGCACCCAACGAGCGGCAGGCTGTCCCCGGTCTCAACGTCGGACGGTCCGACATCATCGTCGGCGGCCTCGCCGCTGTCGCGGAGGTTCTGGCGCGACTTGAAGCGAAAGAGCTCGTCGTGTCGAGCTACGGTATCCGCGAAGGAATTCTGCTCGACCTCGCGAACGTCTCTCCAAAAACGACCAACAAACTTCAGGCGAGGGAGAGATCTGTCGTTGATCTGGCAAAGCGTTCCCATTTCGAAGAGCCTCACGCGAAGCACGTACAGAGGCTTGCACTTCGCCTGTTCGATTCAATTGGCGCGAGACTTGGCTGCGAGCCCGAGGAACGTCAAATCCTTTCGGATGCCGCACTCCTTCATGATATCGGCTATCACATCAACTACGACAAGCATCACAAGCATTCGTACCATCTGATCACGCACGCCGAGCTGCTCGGCATGACGCCTTCAGAGCAGGTAATGATTGCGAATGTCGCGCGTTACCACCGCGGTGCGGAACCGAAGAAAACGCATTCCAATTTCGGCCCGCTGCCGACCACCACGCGTGCAAGAGTTATCCGGCTCGCTGCGATTCTGCGCGTGGCTGATGGATTCGACCGAGGTCATACCGGCGCGGTCGAGGACATCCGCGTACGCTGGCTTGACCGGGCGCTGAGATTAATCGCGGTGCCGTCACCGAAGGCGTCCAACATTCGCCTCGAGCTGTGGGGCGCCAGCAAGAAATCGGCTTTGCTGTCTGAGGTTGCCGGCGTTCCCGTCGAGGTTGTGGCTCCAGGAGGATCGACATTCACCACCGATGACGACAACAGTCGCGTAGACTAACCCGCGCTCGGCTGCGCGATCGGCGCGCTCTCCAGGGCGGGCTGCTTTGTTTCCTCGGGAGCTTCGCCCCAGCTATGGACGAGAAACGTCTTGTGAGCCGCGCACTCGGGCTCTCCGTGCGGAACCCGCTGAATGTATGTGCCGTCCGGCTCCAGGTCCCAGGCTTGCCGATTGTCAGAGAGAGACACGTCGAGAAGGCTCTTCAAACGCGCGTGCAGCGTTTTGTCCTCGATCGGCGCCACCGCTTCAACGCGACGATCAAAGTTGCGCGGCATCCAGTCCGCCGAGCCGAAGTAGTACTCCTCGTCACCGCCGTTGCCGAAGTAATACAGGCGCGAGTGCTCGAGAAAACGCCCGACGATGGAGGTTACGCGGATATGATCACTCACCCCGGCGACACCCGGTCGCAGGCAGCAGATTCCGCGCACAATCAGATCGATTTCGACACCGGCGCGCGAAGCTTCATACAGCGCCTCGATCATCTCGGTATCCACAAGGGCATTCATCTTGACGATGATTCGCCCGCCTCGTCCTTCCGTGGCGTGTTCGGCTTCGCGGCGGACAAGCTCGAGGAACCGCTGGCGCATATCGCCGGGTGCAACAATGAGCTTCCTGTAGAGTCGTTGCCGCGAGAATCCAGTCAGTGCGTTGAAGAGATCACTCAGGTCGGCGCCAATTGACGGACTGCAGGTGAACAATCCAACATCCGTATAAATCCGCGCTGTCTTCGAGTTGTAGTTGCCGCTGCCGATGTGCGCATAACGCCGAATGCCATCGCCTTCGCGCCGCACCACAAGCGTCGTCTTCGTGTGCGTCTTGAGACCTGCCAGGCCGTACGCAACGTGCACGCCAAAACTTTCCAGCGTTTTCGCAAAGGTGATGTTGTTCGCTTCGTCGAATCGCGCCTGCAGCTCGATGAGCACGACGACCTGCTTTCCGCGCTCCGCTGCCTCGGTGAGAGCCCGAACGATCGCCGTGTCGCCCGAGGTACGATACAGAGTCATCTTGATCGCAAGAACGTTTTCGTCGAGCGCCGCCGCCGTGATGAACTGCTCTACCGAGGCCGAGAAGGAATCGTACGGATGATGCATGAGAATGTCCTTCTCCCGCATCACGTTGAAGATCGATCGCGACGGATCGCGCAGCTCCTGGGGTACGACGGGTATCAGTGGTGGATCGCGCAGGTCGGAAATATCGAGAGTGGCCAGCGACATCAGGTCGCCCAGCTCGAGAAGCGGACCCGTTTCGACCAGCTCGATGTCAGGAAGAGACGGCAGATCCTCCGCCTGATCTTCCTTCAGCTCGTCGAGAAGAAGTGTCTGCAGCTCGGGCGGAGTTCCGGTCTCTATCTCGACTCGAACAACCTCGGCAAAGCGGCGCCTGAATACCTGTTCTTCGATGAGCGCCATCAGATCTTCAGGCTCTTCAGAGTGCGCAAGCTCGAGGTCGGAGTAGCGAGTCACTCGAAAGACATTCGAGCCGATGATCTCCATGCCCGGAAACAGAGCGGAGAGATTTGCCACGATCACGCGCTCGAGCGGAACGAAGTGATGTGCCACGCCGGTCGGAATCCAGCGCGGCAGACTCTTGGGAACCTTGACGCGCGCGAACTCTTCGGCGCCCGTCTCCGGATTCCTGACCTGCACTGCGAGCGACAGCGAAAGGTTCGAGATGTAGGGAAATGGATGGCTCGGATCGACAGCGAGCGGAGTCAGAACGGGAAAAACCTGAGCCTCGAAAAACTCATCGATCTTCTGCCACTCTTCGATCGTCAGCTCGTTCATCATCATCAGCCGAACGCCATGCTCGGCAAGCGCCGGAAAAAGCTCGTCGTGCAGGCAGCTGCGCTGGAGCGCCACGAGCTCGGCAACACGCGCGTGAATTGCGTCAAGCTGCTGCTGAGCTGTCATGCCGTCGGCCGACGGCGCTTCCATGCCGACAGCCGTCTGCCGACGAAGTCCCGCCACGCGCACCATGTAGAACTCGTCGAGATTCGTGCTGAAGATCGACAGGAACTTCAGACGCTCGAGCAGGCGGTTCCGACGGTCGAACGCTTCGTGAAGAACTCTTGCGTTGAACTCGAGCCAGGAGAGCTCACGATTGATGAAAAGCGATGGGTCGGTCTGCACGGTGTTTAGCGCGAAACGATGTGACTAAGGATGAAATACGCCGCCGCGGCCATCAGGCCGGACAAGGGAATCGTTATCAACCATGCCCAGACAATTCGGCCTGCGAGGCCCCAGCGAACTGCGGAAAACCGCGTCGTCGCGCCAACGCCGACGATTGCGCCGGTAATCGTATGGGTAGTGCTCACGGGAATTCCGTAATGCGTCGCGATCGTTATCGCGAGCGCTCCACCGGTTTCCGCGCAGAATCCGCTGACCGGTCGCAGACGCGTAATACGGGATCCCATCGTGTGAACGATACGCCAGCCGCCGAAAAGCGTTCCCAGAGAAATAGCGGTATAGGCGCCAATCTCCACCCAATAGGGAATCCCATCGGTGGCCAGGTACATGTGATGCGCCCAGCCCGTCTGCGTCGCCATCAACGGCTTCACTGAAATCAGAAGGCCGACAATGATTCCCATCGTCTTTTGCGCATCGTTTCCGCCGTGCGCGAGAGACAGCGCCGCGGAGCTGATGAGCTGGGCGATGCGGAAGAACCTGTCCACTCGGGCCGGCGCCATCTTCTGAAAGATCCAGTAAACCGCGACCATCAGAATAAATCCGGCCAGCAGGCCGACCACGGGAGACACAACGATGAACGACAGAGTCTGAATCCATTTCTGTCCCCATTCGATCGCAGCCCATCCGCCGCGCGCGATTGCCGCACCAGCGTAGCCGCCGATCAACGCGTGAGAAGAACTGGATGGGATCCCATAGAACCAGGTGATGAGGTTCCAGATGATCGCGCCGATCAGTCCTCCGAGTATGACTTCGGGAGTGACGAAGCTGGCGTCGATCAATCCTTTTGAAATCGCTTTCGCGACGGCGGTGCTGATATAGAACGCAGCCGCAAAGTTGAAAAACGCGGCCCAGATCACGGCGGCAAGCGGACTCAGCACGCGAGTTCCGACAATCGTGGCGATCGAGTTCGCCGAATCGTGGAAGCCGTTGATGAAGTCGAATATGAATGCTACGAGTACAATGCCAGCGACGTAGTAAACCACAGCGTCAGGCGTTCTTCAGTGAGATGCTCTGAAGCGTGTTTCCGACGTCTTCACACTGATCGATGGCGTCCTCGAGCTTGTCGTACAGCTCCTTCCACTTGAGAACCACGATAGCGTCGGTGGTTGAGCTGAACAGGCGGTCCATGGCCTCGTGGTAAAGGGCGTCGCCTTCCTCCTCGAGCAGCTTCAACTGCCTGTTCGCCGACGACACTGCTTTCGGGTCCTTCATTTTTCTGACTGCGTCTTCGATAGAGCGCGTCGACCGAAGAAGAACTTCCGATAGAAGCACCCCGTGCTCGCGAACCTCGGTGATGTGAAAGATGGTTACGCGCCTGGCGCAGCCGTCGATCAGGTCCACAACGTCGTCGAGCTCGGAAGCGAGTGAATGAATGTCCTCGCGATCGAACGGAGTGACGAACGTCCGGTTGATTCGATCGATCGTGTCGTGGGTGAGGTTGTCGGCTTCGTGCTCGAGTTTTTTGATCTGAGCGACATTCTCCTCGATTTTCCGGGGATCCTTGAACAGCTCATGAAGAAGCGCCGCCGATCCGGACATCCGTACGGCAACGTCTGTGAAGAGGTCGTAGAACTGCGCGTCACGCGGTATTAGCTGCAAAACTGGACTCCGTGGTTTCGAAGGGGGTGGGGACCCTTGGATCTCGCTTCTGGGAATTTACCCGACCGACGCGAAACAGGCGACCAAAGAGGCGGTTTCGCATATCTTTCACGCCTTGAGCATCGGTAACCGGCTTCCTGGCTGGGCTAAATGAGCGATTCCCCGCGACGCAGAATACTTGTGGTCGACGATGAGCCTGAAATCGTCAGGCTCATCGCGTTTCATCTCGAACTGGCTGGCTATGAGGTGATCTCTGCGCTCGGCGGACTTCAGGGCCTTCAACTGGCAACCGGAGCCTTCGTCAGTTTGATCGTCCTCGACCTCATGCTGCCCGAATTGTCGGGTCTGGAAATCCTTGCCAAGTTGCGTGCCGACCCCCAAACCCATGATGTCCCGGTGATTCTTCTCACCGCGCTGCGGGAGGACACCGACCGAATCCGAGGCCTCGCCATCGGAGCCGACGATTATCTGACAAAGCCGTTCAATCCCGACGAGCTCGTGCTCCGGGTGAGTGCGATTCTCCGTCGCAGCGGCGCGAGCCGGCCGAAGGGCGACGAAACGGTCATCGGTGACGTCGCCATCGATAGGAGCCAGCCACGGATCCGGATATGCGGCAACGAGGTGAACCTGACTGTCACCGAGCACCGGCTGCTCCTCATGCTGGCGGACAATCCCGGCGAGGCACAACCCCGCCAGCACCTGCTTCACACTGTCTGGGGATCGGAGCCTGATTGCCACACCCGCACGCTGGATGTGCACATTCAGCGACTGAGAGTGAAGCTTGGAGGTGCCGCGGGCATGATCGAGACAGTGAGGGGTTACGGCTATCGAATGAGATCGCTATCGGGTACCGCGTCATGAAGCTCGTTTATCGGCTCATTGTCTTTTCGCTCGGTTTGGTGACGATTCTCGCGACAGTCGTGACGCTGCTCATTGTTGACAAGCTGTACGACAGGCTCGCGAGGGATCGTGCTGATGACCTGGCCCGCGCCGCGAGACTTGTCAGCCTGCAATGGACCGTCGGCGCCGACCCGGTCGCAGTCGCCGGCGCGGCGAGCGCCGCGATCGGTGGCCGCGTAACCTTGATCGACAAGTCCGGGACAATCGTCGGGGATGCGTCACCCGCCCGGGGCGGCGCGAAACCGGTGGGTGCTCACGCGCAGAGACCAGAGGTCGCCACCGTCATCTCCGGAGAAGGCGACGGGTCCGGTAACCCGGCAGTTGTTGTCGAGGACGATCAGATTTACGTGGCCCTGCGCGGGGGCCAGGGAATCGTCAGGATGGCGGTGCCGACTCGTTCGATAAAGGCCACAATGGCAGGACTCCGGGCTGATGTGCTGACCGCCGGATTATTCGCACTCGGATGGGCGCTGCTCTTTGCGGTGCTTTTTGCCCGGCACGTTTCCAAGCCCGTCATCCAGCTCAGGGATATGGCCCACCGACTCGCCCGCCGGGAGTTCGCCGGCAGTCCTCCAATACGCGCCCCCGGCGAGGTAGGCGAGCTCGCCGATTCTCTATTCCGGCTGTCCGATCGCCTCGTAGCGCTGGAACGGGCACGAAGTGATTTCATCGCGAACGTTTCCCACGAGCTCTGCTCACCCCTGACGATTGTCCACGGATTTGCTGCTACTCTCGCGCGGAACGACCCTCCGCCAGAAGCGCGGCGGGAGTTTGCCGATGCAATTCTCTCCAACGCTACGCGAATGCAGCGCGTCATCGACGACATGCTCGATCTCTCGCGTCTTGAATCCGGTGGGTGGGTCCCTCGTAATCTGCGCTTGGACGTCGATGAACTTGTCGAGGAAGCGCTCCGTTCCTTTCGCGCCGCCGCCGCCGCGAAGGGAGTCGCTCTTTCTTCCCGGCCCGACGCACGGACTAGATCGATGGAAGGGGATAAAACTGCGACCCGGCAGATAATCTCCAATCTCCTCGACAACGCTATTCGTCACACGTCTTCCGGCGCGATCACCATCGAGTCGCGCAGTTCCAGTGAAGGCGTCTGGCTGACCGTGGCGGATACCGGAGAGGGCATCCCCAAAGAGCATTTGTCCCACATTTTCGAGCGGTTTTACCGCGTCGACGACGGCCGCGCCCGCTCCCACGGCGGAACGGGACTCGGGCTGGCTATTGTGAAGCACCTCGTCGACGCGCATGGCGGACGCGTGGAAGTCGAAAGCAGGACAGGCATCGGAACGGCGATGAGCGTCCTTTTTCCGCAGCCCCCGGTGCGACGCGCGGCTACGCCCGCCACCGGAACCCGGCAAGTAAGCGATATAGTTGCAATTCGCACATAAAGCGTCGAAAGCGGCGTGTCGGCACCTTTCCATGCGAACGCATGCTGGCGCCGTCGAACTCCGCGACCGTAACATAAATGTTACTCCCGGTGTGCGCGGCACCCATTGACTCACTTGCATCCTTGCCGAGATTCCACTCGCGCACACATCCGCGACGCCGATCGTTGCGCGGATCGGAGACACCCACCCAGGGAGTTGGAATTATGATGATGAAGCACACACGCGCAGTCGCCAGCCTGATTGCGATTGCCTCCGCCTCAGCTTGTTCGACCGACGCCACCGCGCCTGCCGCCAGATCCGATCTGGAGGCGCCGAGCGCGGTTTCAGCAACCGGAAACAATGCGCCCAGCGGATTCCATTACACGCTGAACCTTGTCGGAGTCAAGAAAGGCAAGAACGCCAACATGGATTCAGGTAGCGGCAGCGTAATTTTCGTCGGCCTCGGCACCACCACGACGACAGTTACGACCAAGATCATGCTGTCGCAGAGCTTCGACGGAACCTTTGCCGTCCTTGACAAGAATGGCACGGACGGCGAGGCGGCCTACCAGCTCCCCGCTCCCGGAACCTACACGGTCTGGGCGCGCGCGCTCGGCACGCCCGGCGGAAGCGCCAGAATTACCACCTGCGCCGAAGACGTCGCGGGCAACGGAGCCACAACGGACGAAGTCTGCTCGACGCAGAACGAAGTATTTGTTCGCGGGACGGGCCGGTCGAGCTTCAAGAATGTCACGCAGGCGCTGACCACGATCGTGATCAGCGAGGCGCTCGAGGAAGCCGCCTTCCTGGCCTGCGGCGGGAACGACACCGTCGGCAATACTGGTGAGATCCGGATCGACCTTTTTAATCCATGCCTGGAAAATTATTTCTGGAAGTACGACAACAACGGGCTGAAGCTGCTCCAGATCCGCTTCTACCCCA
>JBDTNA010000017.1:0-18633 GCA_039933985.1 Gemmatimonadales bacterium
TCGCACTGAAGTCGCATTCGCGTACGACGATGCCGCCCTGTATGTCGCCGCCCGGATGCAGAGTCCATCCGGTGCGCCCGCTCGCGCGCTCGTTACAAGGCGAGATCGCGAAGGAAGTTCCGAGCAGCTGATAGTCTCGCTCGACACATATCGCGACCGCCGAACCGCATACTCGTTCGGCGTGACAGCCGCCGGAGTTCGCATCGACTACTACCACGGATCCGACGCGCAGTCCAATCGCGATTACTCCTATGACCCTGTCTGGGAAGCCGAGTCGGTGATCGGGCCTGATGGATGGACTGCGGAGATTCGAATTCCGTTCACACAGCTGAGATACAACAAGGCGGCGGTCCAGGTTTGGGGCGTGAATCTCACACGCGTGATTCCCGCGCTCAACGAAGAAGATTACCTCGTGCTCATCAAGCGGAACGAGTCCGCCTGGTCGTCGCGATTCGCCGAGCTTCGGGGAATCGAGGGGATTGGCTCGTCACGCCGAATCGAGCTGACGCCGTATGTCGCGAGCAGTGCGCGACTGATCGACAAACCCGATCGGGCCAATCCGTTCGTTGACAAACGATCGGGCGAAGCCCGCGTCGGAACCGATGTGAAGATCGGACTGGGTCCGAGTCTGTCATTCGACGGGACGATCAACCCCGATTTCGGTCAGGTCGAAGCAGACCCTGCTGAAGTCAATCTCAGTGCTTTCGAGACTCTGTTTCCGGAGCGGCGTCCCTTTTTCGTCGCGGGATCTCAGCTGCTTCGCTCCAATTCACTGGGTGTCTTCCAGTCCCGCCGAATCGGGCAGGCACCACGCTTTCGTCCAGCAGTGGACTACGTCGAGCCGGTTGTGAACACGACGATCCTTGGAGCAGGCAAAGTCACAGGGCGCCTTCCCTCCGGACTTTCAGTCGGAGTTCTGGGTGCGCTCACCGCTCGCGAGCGAGCAAGAACTTTCGTCGCTTCCGACGATCAGTTTGGCGAGTCGGTCGTCGAGCCGCTCACCAGCTTCGGTGTCGTCCGGCTGCAGCAGGAATTCGGCAAGAACCGCTCTACCGTCGGCGTCATGATGACCAACGTTCATCGGGACATGGATGAAGGGTCCACGCTCGCACAGCTCTTCGTGCGCAACGCAGTATCCGGCGTCTTCGAATGGAATCTCCGTTTCAAACAAGGCGAGTACGTGGCGTTTGGAGGTCTTGGTTTCAGCCGTGTCAGCGGCGACAGCGCAGCAATAATCCGCGTTCAGCGGGCCCCCGCTCATTTCTTTGGCAGGCCTGATGCCGATTACAACAAGCTCGACCCGTCGCGGCGGTCGCTCAGCGGAACGTTCGTGAGTGTCGGAGCAGCCAAGCAGGCAGGAAAGGTTCTCTGGCAGCTGGGCGGTTACGGTGAGGCACCTGGACTCGAGATCAACGATGCAGGACGAATCGGTGCGGCCGACGACCGCGGGGTCAACTTTCAGGTTCGGTATCGAAACACCGTTCCGGGAAAACGGTTCCGGTATTGGGACGTCGGTGCCGCCAACTTCGATGAGTGGAACTACGGCGGAGTGAATCAACAGAAATTTGTTCAGGTCTTCTCCAACCAGACCTGGAAGAATCTGAAGAGCACGGCCCTCACGATCAGCTACACTCCCGACGCGCTGCTCGACAACCTCACACGAGGCGGACCGCTGATGGGGTACGGATCCAACTGGTCCGTCGGAGGCAATCTCAACAGCAGCGCGACTCGCAAGACACAATGGAGACTGAGTCCGTTCTACGCCGGCGACGAGATGGGTGGATGGACGGCGTCACTGGGTGCGGGACTTTCAGTTCGTCCTGGAAACCGGATTGAGCTGTCCGCAGATCCAGCATACACGCACTGGGTAAACCCGCGGCAATTCTTTTCGACTTTGCCTGACGGATCGGCGGCAACGTTCGGGCAACGTTACGTCTTCTCGTATATCGAGCGCAGTGAGCTGTCGACCAGACTTCGTGTCAACTACGCGGTTGGTCCGGACCTGACGATCGAGACGTACGTGGAGCCGTTCGCATCGAGCGGCCGCTTCTATCGGATCGGCGAGCTTCCGGCCGCGCGGAGCTACAAGCTCAGGGAATACGGGACTGATGGAACTACTTTGGCGCGATTCGCTTCCGATTCCATTGTGGTTACCGATGGTGCGGCGCGTTTGCTCCTGCCAGTCCGTGATTTCAACGTGCTCAGCTTCCGTAGCAATTTCGTTTTGAGATGGGAGTGGAGACCGGGAAGCACTGCTTATCTCGTGTGGCAGCAGAACCGGGCGGATCGGCTCGCTTCAGGATCCTTGATTGGGCCTTCGAGTCTATATGATGCCCTTCGTGCGGCTGGGGATAATGTGTTCGCAATCAAGTTGAATTACTGGCTGCCGTTTTGAACCGGATACAGCGCGGATTCGCAGGGCTACTGATGAAAACCCAACCGCCAAGCTTGTAACGATGTGGAGCGGATGAAACGGATAGAGCGGATAGGAAAGGCTTTGGGTTTTCATTCAACAACAAACGCAACTCTAGAGGTTTGTAAAACCCAATCGTTGTTGTTTCTATCCGTTCCTCGTCCGATGCATCCGCTCCACATCGTTACAAGCCTAGCGGTTGGGTTTTCGTCGGTTCACCAGTATCCGCGAAAATCGGCTCAAACCCGCGCCGATTGTATTTCATAGCAGTTGTTTTGCCATAAATTGTATTTCATGGACCACCTACGGCGTCTGGTAGATCATCTCGAATGGGCTGACACTCGCGTCCTTGCAAGTCTTCGCGCGTGCAGAACTCCGCTCTCCGCGGCGATCAATCTCTACGCGCATGTACTTGGCGCCGAGCAAGCGTGGATATCGCGGATCAACGGCACAACGCCCGCAACAGCGATCTGGCCCGAGATATCACTCGAGGAATGTGAAAAGCTGGCGAGCGACAACGTAGTCCTGTTGCGTCAACTGCTAAAACAAACGACGACTGAAGACATCGCCCGGCCAATCACCTACCGCAATTCGGCGGGGGCGGAGTTTACGACTGGCCTCGAGGATATTCTCCTGCACGTCGCGCTGCACGGCTCGTATCATCGAGGACAAGTCGCGGCCCTGCTGCGTAGCGCAGGCGATACTCCGAATCCGACGGACTATATCCAGTGGGTGCGCGGTGCCGCGGCAGCAGCGCGCCCCCCTCAATAGCTTCCTCACCCCCCGCGCACGACAGCTTCGGATCCAGAAGCTTCGACATCAGTCGCGCGACGCGACAGATGAGTCGCTGGTTTCCGCGCGCATCGCTCATCAGAAGCTGAACCAGTAGGACGCTTTCAAGAGAAGCGTGTTGTCAGGCCGCGCCGAGAACAAATCGCCGTAGTCTCGCCCGGGTGCGAAGTTGCCGAGGTTGCGATCGCCCTGATCCCGGCCCTGCGCCCAGACAAGAAAAATCGACGAGCCCGGCTTGTATTCCCACCGGACAACCATGTTCGACCGATACTGCTTCTCGTTGAAGCCGCCGGCATCTTCTCCGAGTGAGTATGGCTTGAATCGATCGCTGTAACTCGAAGCGCGTGGCGAATCCAGCTCGCGAACGTTCGAGTACTCACCCGTCGTCACGAACGGCTCGGCGTAAAACTGAAGCGAGAGCGTCGGCGTCGCGGTATAGCTGACGCGTGTCTGGAAGCTGAGCAAGTGCTGATCGAGGTGCGCGAACAGGTAGTGCGCATCCGGTGCGCCGATTGCTCCGAGATTCGTGTACCACTGCGTGTTGTCCTTGTTGCGCTGATATCTCGCGCCGAGCTCCACGCTGACATTGCTCGCAGCGCGCAGCGTCAGGTACGGCCGCACGCGCCAGAGCTGCGAGCGGCCACCATCGGCCGTCGTGTAAATCGCCGCGAATGATCTAGAAAGGCGCGCGCGCGGATCTCCGAACCAGTTGATGAGGATGTTGGACGCTGCCGAAACGCGAAGAGCCGGACCGCCGCGCGCGCACCGGTCGCAGTAGACCGGCCCGGCATTGTCCACCCACACGTCGGCTGAAAAAGTCGATGAATTCTTGAATGTTGTGCTCAGGTACAACTCGGGCAGCCGCACTGTCGCCATACCTTCGGTGTTGAACTGGCTGAACAGGGAGAGCTGCGCCTGCGCTCTTCTATAGAACGACTTTGGCTGTGGCGAGAAGAGCGCGATGTATGTGTAGACCGTTTGTTGATCAGCCTGGGAAAGAAAGCCGATGTCATTCGGTTCGAATCCGGGACTTAGTCTCTGGTAGGACGCTCCTCCACGGACCACACCATCCACCTTCTCGATATTTCCGGCGATGGCGGTTCCCGTCAGCTCAGTGCGGGTTGGGTCGTAGTCGAGCTTCGAGTCCGGCCGCTGGTAGAGGTGAACACTCGAACGCTGGGTGCGCGCGATCGCCGCTTCGGTTCCGGCAACTCGGCTCATCGCGAACGAGCTCGTCGCGGAGAATTTTCCATCGGCGAATCGATGACGCAGATCGACTCCGCCGACAGTCGCAGTGCGGCGAAGGAAATCGTCGCTTTCGTCGTCGAGGTTGCGATTCACTCCGGTGAAAATCAAACCGACTCCGCTCTCACCCTTCCTGAAATCGTGGGAAAGCCGGGCGACGCCGTACGCGGTGCGCGGCTCGATCATCGTGCCGGCGGCATTTTCTTCCTGCGTCAATGCGGCAACGGTTCCAAGTGAAGTGCCGCTGAACAGTCGCCCGGTGATTTTCGCCGCACCGAGGATGGTTGAGGATCCTGGGATCGTCGCGGTCGGATCATCTACGAGGCCGCTAAGCTGCGGCGCCCTTCCAATACGGCGGGGATAGAAGAGCTGAATCGAGTTCGCATCGAACTGGAAGATTCCGGCCTGCTCGACAAAGAATGGCCGCCTTTCTTCGAAGAACGACTCGAACGCGGTGAGGTTGAGAACCGCGGGATCTGCTTCGACCTGACCGAAGTCCGGATTCACAGTTGCATCGAGCGTCAGATTCGACGAAATGCCGTACTTGAGGTCCGCGCCGAGTGATTGCTGTTGCGAGCGGCCGAATCCGTCGGTGGTAACCTTGCTGACGTTCCTGGCGATCGCATATGGCGTGATCTCCAGTCGCCGTGGGGAACCAAGCGCCTGAAGTCCGGAGAGAACGCCGAACTGCGAAACAACGCCCGGCCTGGTGCGGCGATATACGGGCCAGCTGAGCCGCTCGTTGGTGCGAGCGATGTCGCGCATGATCATCAGCCCGAACGTATTCGAGGTCCGCTTCGGATAGCGTAGCTGCGAGAGCGGGATACGGAATTCGGCTGTCCATCCGAGAGAATCGATCTTCGTTGCAACGTCCCACACGGCATCCCAGGACGCGTCTTCGCGCGAGTCGTCGTACATGTAATAGTCGCGTTTCACGCCGGCGGGATTCACGGCGAATTCGTACGCGGTGCGGCGATCGTAATACGAGTCAACCATGATCTTGATCTGGTCGCTTTGCGTTTTGACGTCGCGTCGGCTCAGCAGAGAGATCACACTGTCGGGACGCGGATCGAACGCGCGAACGAACACGTAGAGGTTGCCTGCGTCATTCGCGACACGAGCTTCGGTGCGGTATCGCGGCTCGCCGTCTTCAGTCGGATCGAATACCCGGAAATCAGTTATCGGGGTCGCAGTGGCCCACACCGCGTCAGCGTCGGAACCGTCGAGCTGCAGTGGCGATTTTGTCGCGGCAGCCGCGGCGGTCGTTATCGCGACTCTCGCTGTTGTCGGTGCGGGGGAGCCGGCCTTTGCAGTCGGCGTCGATTGTTGAGTTGATGTCTGCGCTCGAAGCTCGCGTCCGCCGCCTGGAACGAGCGACGCCAGTACAACAAGTGCTAAAAAACTAGCACTAACGCGCGCGACAAAATTTGATTTGATCATCGATGAAGCATGCATGAGGCGAATCATAGAATGTATCTCGTGGCGGATCGAAGTGATTGGAAAAAAACTCTTACTGCTTCAATGCTGACTGCACTACGAGCGTGTAATCGGTGCTGTTCGTGATAGTCTTTGCCGCAATCATGAAGGCATTGCGTATTTCCGACGTTGCCAGGAGGCGTTGTTCGGCCGCTGTTTGAAGAACGAGCCTCCTGTCGGTATCCGAGCTCATGTCTGCAACGGATTTGAACACGGCCAGGGTCACGGCGGAATCGGCATGCCCGTAAGGAAGCGCAGACTGCAGCACGATTCGACGGTCCGTATCTGACGTCATCTCGGCTACGGCCGCGAAGTACGCCTTTCGGAGAACAGTGCTTTTCCGTCGCAGCGCGCGAGGGGCGAGCGTTTGCAGAAGCAGACGCCTGTCGGTGTCACTTGATATTTCCTTTGCGCCCTGCAAGGCGAGCAGGACCATTTCCGGATCGTCGGTCGATGCGTACTGCGTCATCGTGTTCGCGCTTTCCGAGCTGGACTTGTTTTTGTCGAGCGCGATGCCGAGCGCCTCGCCCATTGCTTCCTGTGAGAGCATCAATCGCGTGACTGCGGCTTTTAGTCCCTTCGTGCCGGCTGCCGGGCCAGCTCCGATGCGCGTGAGAACCGCGTTGAGATCGGACGATGATCCGGAAAGGTTGCGAGCTGCGTGCGTCCTGATTTGTGCGTACTCCGCGTCAGTGAGCGGACGCCCATCGAGGAGCGCATCGTAATGCAAACGTTTCGAAGCGGTGCTCTTCGTTCGTCCGATGTTGGCCAGAACCAGCGACACGCCACCGCGAGCCATGTCGCGTGCTACACGCGGTGCCGCATCCACTCCTGCCTCGCGCAGGACTTCCGGCACGAACCTGCCCAGCCACGTCCGCATGTCATCGTCATATTCGACGCGTTTGCCGTTGAGCGACGAGATGTACTCGAGCGCGCTGCCGTTTCCGGGCAATACGCGAACGACGCGATCGCCCGATGACGTCATCTCCCTGAAGGACGCAAGCGATGCGGGAGCCAGCGCGATCAGCCGATCGTTGGCGAACGTGGACGCTCCGATCACGGCCGCCTGGGAACAGTGGCCTGGTGCCGTTGCCAGGTATTCGAGAATTAGATGACCCGAACCGTCATCCGGAACGTCAACATGAATGTGTGTCGAGTTTGTTTGTCCCTTGAGTCGCATGACTGAATCGCAGGCGATGTCGGAAATGTGCCGCTCGTAGTCGCCAGGAGCCGCAGTCTTTGGCGCGTTCGATGCCGGCGTCGCCGTCGATGCAACGATCGAAGCCGGGCGAACAGCGTTCGTCTCGAATGGACGAAGGGCAGCGAGTGGGAGTACGAGCAGCGCGAGAGCGACCGATGCGATGATCGCACTGGTACGGCCGAGTGTGTGCCTGTTTTGTCGCGGATCGAGAATGGCGAGCATGCGTCCCTCGAATTCCGAGCGGCGTGCCATCGCGAGTGCGGCGAATGCAGGTGCTGCGCTGTCGTGACGCGGCGATCCGATCGACTGAACCATCTCGAGCAGCTCGCCGGCATAGAGAGATGGAGTGGTTCCGTCGCGCAGCACGTAATCGTCGCACGCATGCTCGCGCTCGACGCGCATGCGATGCGCAGCGATCCAGATGAGCGGATCGAACCAGAGAATCGCAATCGTTATCTGTGCGACGAGCTGAGTGAGCGCGTCGAATCGCTTGACGTGCGCCATCTCGTGTACGAGAACGAAGCGCCGGCGTGCTTCGGGCCAGTCACCGGCATCGGGCGGCAGGAGAACGGCGGGATAGACGACGCCCCAGGTAACAGGAACGGCGAGACTATTTCCGCGCAGCAGCGTGAGCGGACGCGTGATACCGAGCCCTTTCGCGATACGCTGAGTGAGCGAGAGCCATTCGCCGTCATCTACGCGATCACCGTTTTTCGCGAGACGCCCAACGCGCCACGTTCCGATCGCGAGTCGCAGAAGAACAAGCATTGTGCCGACAATCCACAGCAGTCCAAATGTGGAGACGAGCGGCCACTTTTTCACCGCCGACTTGATCGTCGACGACGCGCTGCCGCGATCGACGGCTGATGGAGTGTTCGGCGACGCAGAAGTCCCGAGATCGATCGACGGCGCTGAAGCTGCGGGCGCAGCGGTCTCAGGCGGCTCGCTCGACAGGATGATTTGAGCGGCCTGATTGTTCAGCTGCGGAGCGCTCACCGGCGCGGGCGTGTCGAGCCACGGCGGTGCCGGAAGAAGCGGAATGCGCCATTGCGGAACGAGCAGCGTGAGAATGGGCAGCGCGAGATGACCCACGACGGCAGCGCTCCATGCAGCATGTCGCGCAGCGGCGGATCTGCCGCGAAGCAGGTAGACGGCGATTGCCGCGGCAAGAATCAGAAGCGAACCCTTGAGCGCGGTATCGATGAGAAGCCCGAAGACAGGGGTCAGCGATCCACTCCTGATGGAACCAAGCTGCGCGAGCAGCGTGTTCATCGGCCTTCCTTCTTCGCCTGCTCGACGAGAACTGCAACGCGATCGAGCTCGCTCTGACTAAGTCGTGGTCCCTTGAGATCGAGCAGTGCAGCGACGGCGTTTTCGGTCGATCCATCGAAGAACGTCTTGAGGAGGTGACTCAATGCGCTCTGCCTTGCCGCGTCTTTGCGGATCGTCGGCTGGTATATGTATGCTCGGCCATCTTCGACATGGGTCACCCGGCCTTTTTCCTCGAGCGTTCGAAGCATGGCTCGTACCGCCGAATAGCTTGGCGGATCGGCGATTCCCTCCATCACTTCCTGCACGGACGCCCGCTCGCGCTCGTAGAGGAGGTCCATGATCTGCCGTTCGCGTCGGCTGAGGTCGTTGAGTTCTTCGCTAGCCATTCAGTCTCTCCGGTGGAGCCATCGGAACTGCTACTATTCTAGCATATGCTAGAAAATTAGCAATAGCGGCAAAGAAAAAGGCGTCGAAGCGCCTTTTTGATGATTCTGGGAAGACTCAGCTTGCGCGGAGGGCCCGCTCGTTCGAGTCAACGAGCATCGGGGCCTGCCACTCGCCACCGATGAGCTTCTGGAAGCAACGCTTCGGCACGATCTCAATACCGTCGGCTGCAAGCCGGTCGTACCGGGCAAGCTTCTCGGGGTAGCGGGAGATCGACGTCGCCTCGTAATCCAGGCCGAGGAAGAACTTGTCGGTGAGGCTCAGGGCGAACAGCTCGTTGATATCCCGGGCGCGAGCGAGTCTCTCCACTCCGAGAACAACGTCCGTGCCGAGGCCCTTGCCGTGCTCCGATTTCGCGACCGCGACCGAGGAGACTTCGGCCAGTGACGGCGAATACTCCTCGAGAGCGGCGCAAGCAACGACGCGACCGCTGACGACTGCAACGACATAGTTGTCGATGTTCATCGCCACCTGCTCCAGCGTCCGGGGCAGCATCAGGCCCTCGGCTGCATAGCTCGAGACCAGCTCCCAGATCTCGTCGGCATCGGCGCGAAAGGCGCTGCGGACGACTGCACTGGCGGGTTGATTCGGGATCGAAGAGAAGGGTAGGGCCATTGCCGAGTGATTATGCACGAAGAATGTATAATTAATCAGACGGCGGGATGCAATAGTTTGTTAAGGGCCTCTTTATTAACCGAACCGCGACCTCATGAAGCCAACTTTCGTCCTTTGCTGTGCCGTCGTTGCCGCCGCATGCACCCCCACCACACCCCGGACCTCGCCACTGCCCAGCGGCACTACCGCATGGCCTGAGCGTGCTGTTCGGCGGGACATTCCTCTCGGACCACAGATACGAAAGGCTTTCGCTGCAGGAACGCGCGACTCCACCGGCGCACCGGGCGCGAAGTACTGGCAGCAGAAAGTTGATTACCGGATCGAAACAACCATCGACCCGTCGAACAATCAGCTTCGCGGCAGCGAGACGATCACGCTCCACAACACCACACCTGACACTTTAAAGACCGTCGTTCTTCGACTCTACCAGAACTACTTCACGCCGACTGTTGGGCGCACCGACTACGTCACAGACATCACCGATGGCATCAAGATCGAGCGACTATCGGTCAACGGCTCGACGATTTCACTGACGAACGAGACCCAGTATGAGCTCGACGAGCGCATCGCCACGATCACTCCGGCCGCACCGATTCTCCCGGGAGCAACGGCTACTATAGAAGCTGCCTGGCGGTTCACAGTTCCCAACGTCGATACGACGACACGCGGCGAGCGCATGGGCCGCTTCGGGAACTACCTCTATCAGATTGCGCAGTGGTATCCGCAGATCGCGATGTACGACGACATGCGCGGATGGGACACCGACCAGTACCTCGGCAACGGCGAATTCAACAATCCATTCGGAAGCTTCGACGTGAAGATCACCGCGCCTGGTGGATGGCTACTCGGCGCGACTGGCGATCTTCTGAATCCGCAGGAAGTCTATTCGCAACGGACGCGTGACAGACTCGCGCTCGCTATGCAGGTCGATACCACGATACATGTCGTCGAAGCGAATGAGCGCGGCGCCAGCGCCACTGCTCCCGGCGCAACACTCACCTGGCATTACTCCGCGCCGCTGGTCAACGACTTCGCGTTCGCCGTATCACGCGACTACGTCTACGACGCGACGCACGCGGCGATACCGGGCAAAGGAAAAATTCCGGTGCACGTTCTCTATCTGCCGCAACGCACGGCCTACCGAACGAACAACACGGCGCAATTCGGACGAGAAGCGCTCGAAGAGCACTCGAGGACTCTCTTTCCGTACGAATTCTCGCAGGGAACGATTGCCGACGGTCCTGAAACGGGAATGGAATACCCGATGATCATCTTCAGCGGGTCGTCACTCGGAGTAACCGTGCACGAGTTCGGACATCAATGGTTTCCGATGACGGTCGGCTCGAATGAGACTCGCTATGGATTCATGGACGAGGGATTCGACAATTTCATGTCCGCGATCGCCGTTGGTGCGATCAACAAAACACCGGTGAATCTGGGGGGTGGCGGTCCGGGATACCGGGGAATTGCGGGGAGCGAGATCGAAGCTCCGATGATGTGGCACACGGATTATGCAGGACCTTACAGCGGTGTCGCGACTTACAGCAAGGCCGGGGTCGCATTCAACGCGCTGGGCGGAATCGTCGGGGATTCGGCAGTTCATCGCGCGCTCGCCAACTACGCCGTGCAATGGAAGTACCAGCACCCATCGCCGTGGGATTTCTTTTTCTCCATGAACAAGTCGCTGAGAAAAGATCTCGGCTGGTTCTGGTATGGCTGGTTCTTCACGAACTACACGTTCGATCAGGCGATCGAATCAGTTCGAACCGAGGGCGGCGATGCGGTAATCACTGTGCGCGACAAAGCCGATCTTGCGATGCCGGTGATTGTTCTCATCGAATTCGCAGATGGAACGAAGCAGGTGACGACGTTGCCGGTGGAGCTGTGGTTCGGGGGAACGCGAACCATTGTCGCGCGAGCGCCGCTAGGCGGGAAGACAGTAAAATCGGTGACGCTCGATCCTGAGAATCGATTTCAGGATCTGTCGCGAGGCGATAACGTCTGGCCGCGACGTTAGACGACTCATGCCGGACTATCTCTGCGCGTATACCGTCGTGCGGCCAGCGCGGTCGAAGGTGAGAACGTTGTACCTCTCCTTCGTTGCACCCTCCATGCCGGGTGATCCCATCGGCATCCCGGGGACGGCGAGTCCTGCGATCGCCGGCTTTTCCTTCAACATCTTGAGAATCAGATCCGCCGGCACGTGGCCTTCGACCGTGTAGTTGCCCACAACTCCGGTGTGACACGCCTGTAGTTCCTGCGTCACGCCGTATTTCGTCTTCACGGCCGACAGATCAGGCATGTCCATCACTTCGACCTTGAATCCGTTTTTCTCGAGATGCTCGATCCACGACTTGCAGCAGCCGCAGTTGGGATCCTTGTAAACCTTGATCGGAACGAGCGACGCGTTCGATGCGAGCGTCGCGGACGCAGTCTCTGACACCGGCGACACGGCCGCCGAAGCGGGTGCGGCCGCGGTATTCGCGTCGGAACTCTCCGCTTTTGTGCAGCCAATCGCAGCAACCGCCATCGCGACGGCCCATCCAGTCATTTTCATCACGATTTTGAATCCTCTTCCACTGGTGCATTCGCCTCGATCCATGCGCGCCAGCCGCCGGCCATCGAAGCAACGTTGGTGTAGCCCATCTTCTGAAGTGAATCGGCAGCGAGCGCGGCGCGATAACCGCCGCCACAATACAGAATCAGCTCCGCGTCCCTGTCCTGAACGAGCTTTTCGATATCGCGCTCGATGATACCCTTGCCGAGGTGATCGGCGCCTTTCGCGTGAGCAGCTTCCCATTCGCTTTCTTCGCGAACGTCGATCAGCCGCGCACTTCCGCCGTTTACCGCATTGAGCGTTTCAGCAACAGAAACTTCGCGAACGCGCGACTTCGCATCAGCGACAATCGCGAGAAATCCAGGGGAATGCTGCGGATGCGCGCTCATTTCTTTCCGTCCAGCTGAGCGAGGGTCTTCGTTGAAGGCTGGCGTGTCTTCTGCAATCTCGCCGCAACTTCTTCCGCCTTCGAAAGCGCGCGAAGAACATTCTCTCCCGCGAGCTTTCTCATGTCTTCGTCCGACCAGCCGCGATGCGCGAGCTCCGCGAACAGCGCCGGATATGTCGACACATCCTCGAGGCCCTTGATCGTCACGCTGATTCCGTCGAAATCGCCGCCGATTCCGATGTGATCGGCTCCGACGATCTTCTTGATGTATTCGATATGATCGGCGACCATCGAAAGTGGGACGACGGGTGACGGGTGAGCAAGTCGCCACGCATCCGTCTCGTGCTTGATCGCGGCCGTATCGCTTCCAAGCCGACGGCGAATCTCGCGCGCCGCCTGTGTAAACTCCCCCTCGTGGCTCGCGAAATCCTTCGAGATGAAGCTCGTCACGAAGGTGATCATCACCACTCCACCATTTGTCGGAACTCGTTTCAGGATCGAATCGGGCACGTTGCGCGGGACGTCAACCAGTCCGCGCGCGTTGGAATGCGAGAAGATTGCCGGAGCTTCAGTCACATCGAGCGCATCGCTCATCACGCTCGGCGCCACATGAGAAAGATCGACGAGCATGCCGAGACGGTTCATCTCCCGGACGACTTCCTTTCCGAACGGAGTGAGGCCGTCGTGCTTTGCCGAATCGAGAGCCGCGTCGGCCCAGTCGAGGGTCACGTTGTGGGTCAGCGTCATGTATCGCGCGCCGAGCGCATAGTACGAGCGAAGCGCGCCGAGCGAGTTCTCGATTGCGTGGCCGCCTTCCATGCCGAGCAGGGAGCCGATTTTTCCGCGCTTGAATGAGTCGCGGACATCCTTGGCGGTGAGTGCGAGCTCGAAATGGTCAGGATACATCTCGATGAAGCGGCGCGCGATGTCGAACTGCTCGAGCTGGAACCGGGCGTAGCCCGAATCTTTCACTTCGCCGGGGATGTAGATCGACCAGAACTGTCCGCCGACCATGCCCTTCTTGAGGCGCTCGAAATCGGTATGGCCGTGGGTCCTTTTTCTCAGATCGTACGCCGCGACGTCCATCGGGGCGGCCGTATCTTCGCGGATGGCCCAGGCGAGGTCGTTGTGGCCGTCAACCAGAGGACTGGAGGACAGGACTTTTTTCGCCCGAGCCAGATCCTTCTCAGTAGCCTGGGCTGACATGGTTGAAACGCTCAATAATGAGAGCGTGGCGAGTGTGCATATGAATTTCATTGGGGTCGTTCCAGGCAGAGGAAACGGGGAAATCAAAACATAACGCGCTGGACTGGCCTACTCCATGTGGCTAAAATCCGCGAATGAAATCCGACGCAGCCACGACTCTCGATTTCGGCGATCAGGAGACCCTCGACGCCGCACTTTCCGACCACGTGCGCGGGCTGCATGAATCGGGAATTCTCAAGATTACGCGTCATGTCCGCGCGATGCTCGCCGCCGGCGAAAGCGTCGTGAATCTCACGGTTGGCGATTTCGATCCGCGATACTTTCCAATTCCGAAAAAGCTTTCGCAGGGAATTCAGGACGCGGTGGCGCGCGGCGAAACGAATTATCCCAATCCTGAAGGATTGCCGGCACTTCGCCAGTCGATTTCCGATTACGTGTTCCGTACTGCAGGGATCAGATATCCGGTGGATGCGATCGTTGTCTGCAGTGGCGGTCGGCCAGTTCTCTACGGCGCGTACCTCGCCGTAATGAATCCCGGCGACAAGGTGGTCTACTCCGTTCCGTCATGGCAGAACGACGCGTACTCGTGGATCACGCAGGCCGAGTCGGTCGTCATCGAAGCGACGGCGGATACGGGTTTTCAACCGACGGTCGAACAGCTGCGTCCCCATCTGGGCGAGGCCGCGATGATCTGCATCTGCTCGCCCGGAAATCCCACCGGGACTGTGATGGGCGAGAAGCAGCTCGCCGACATTCTTCATGCAGTCGTCGCCGAAAACAAGGAGCGTGAAGCAGGTGGCCGCCGCCCGGTTTTCATTTTGTTCGACCAGATGTACGGCGCGCTCGTGTCGAAGGGTCAGCGTCACGTGTATCCTGTTGCGCTCGTTCCCGAATGCGCTCGATACGTCATCTCCGCCGACGGAGTTTCCAAGGCCTACGCGGGAACAGGACTCCGACTCGGCTGGATGCTCGTGCCTCCCGCGATGGCAAAACGAATTCGCGATTTACTTTCGCATGCTGGTGCATGGGCTCCGCGCGCGGAGCAGGCGGCCGTGGCTGAATTTCTTCAGGACACGCAAGCGATTGCGGAATTCAGGACAGAAATGGATGCACGGCTCGCCGATCGTCTTTCGGCGTTGCGCGAAGGTTTCGAGGATCTTAAGGCAAAGGGATATCCGGTGGATTCGATGAATCCGCAGGGCGCGATCTATTTTTCAGCGCAATTCCGCCTGCATGGAAAGTCGGCGGGCGGTCAAACGCTTGAGACGGATGATCAGATCCGGACGCTGCTCCTCGAGCGCGCGGGCGTCGCGGTGGTTCCTTTTCAGGCGTTCGGCGTCATCGAAAATACCGGGTGGTTCAGGCTCTCAGTCGGGGCGGTTTCGATGGACGAGATCGCGGCCCTTTTTCCGCGGCTCGAGGCCCTCCTGGCGGACGTCCAGAGCGAGGTCCCGCAGCTCGCGTAAGCATCTGTTCAGTGCGAAAAAAAAGGCGAAAACCGCTGAAACAATCCCGTTAGGCCCTGCGTCCGGTACTTATGTTCGATCCCCGCGCCCTATTCATGCTTGTCGTTCTCGTG
The DNA here is from genome assembly GCA_039933985.1 of Gemmatimonadales bacterium. Classification (GTDB taxonomy): domain Bacteria; phylum Gemmatimonadota; class Gemmatimonadetes; order Gemmatimonadales; family Gemmatimonadaceae; genus UBA4720. Next base: position 15,189 of record JBDTNA010000017.1, read on the forward strand.
GCCGTTACGGGCTACGTCGCGAAAGGACTCATGGTCGCGTGGTACAAGCTGCATCGGGGAGAAAGGCCGGCTGGAAACAGCATGAACGAGATGGAGGACCGGCTTCGGAAAGTTGAGGCCGCCACGAGCAGCCTGCTCGTGGATGTTTCTTCGATGAGGGAAAAGGAGAGGTTTATGGCGCGCCTTCAGGCAGGGGCTGCCCCGGCTGCGCTAGCTCCCGCGGCTTCTGAAACGCCAAGAGAGGGCGAGGCATCGCCGATGGTGATTCAGAGCATGCCCGCAATTCCAAGAGCGGGCTCGAGACACTAGCTGCGTTCAGGGAGAGAGGAATCTCTTCTCGAACGGCTCCCTGAATGTGCGGGACAGTCTCACTTTCGCGTTGTTGCCCAGGATCAGGATCGCGTCGCCGCCGAACCACGGCTGAACTTCCGCAACGCGATCGACGTTCACCAGGAACCTACGGTGCACGCGCACGAATCCGAATGTCGTGAGCTTTTCTTCGAGCTTGCCGAGGTTGCCGCGAATGAGATAGCTCGTCGTGCCGACGTGGAGTCGGACGTAGTTGCCTTCAGACTCGATCCAGTCAACGTCCTGCACGCGTATCAATCGCATGCGATCGCGATCGCGCACGATGATGCGGTCTGCGCCCGGCTCTTCTGATGCAGTGCCACGCTCATTGTCGCCGAAGAGCCGCTGAATCATCGCTTCGAGGCGCGCTTCTTCGCCGCGGTCGGTGCCTTTCTCGACTCGCTTCAGTGCGCGATCGACGGCCTCGTGAAAACGCTCGGACGTGTACGGCTTGATGATATAGTCGACAGCATTGACTTCGAACGCCTTGATCGCGTGCTGGTCGTATGCTGTGACGAAGACGACCTGGGGCATCTTCTCGATTCCAACTTCGGAGATGACACCGAAGCCGTCGATATCCGGCATCTGAATATCGAGCAGAACGAGATCGGGCTCGTGTTCGCGGATGGCGGAGACTGCTTCGGCGCCGCCGGCGCATTGCGCGACGATGTCTACATCGTTGCGCTCGCGAAGAAGCCGCGCCGTTCGCCGGCGAGCGATTGCTTCGTCGTCAGCGATGAGTACTGACGCCGTCACGTACGCGATCTCATGGGATCCCGTACTGGAGAGCGAGCGGTCCGGTCTTTTCCGAGGCGTGGCCGGCTTCTCCATTCAGTGGAAGATCGACCTCGAGACTCGAGGTGTCCTCCGAGAAACGAATAACTGCTCCTGAATCGGTTAGACGCGCCAATCGCCTAAAAGGGTCCCTCAATCCGATGGAAGATGGAACAATTGACATTTCGCTTACGTTTGCGGGCATCAAACGTATGGTAAGCGTGCGGTCGTTCTTTCGTAACGACACGGTTACCCGCTCGAGCAGTCCTGCCGATTCGAGAAGCCGGTCGGCGAGCAGCCGAAGCAGTCCAGTCGGAACAAGCACGCGGTCGATCCCCGGCGAAGAGTCCACATCGATTTCGGGAAAGTGTCCGGCGCCCGCGCGGTGAAGCCGCGCATATGTAAATAGAAGCGCGAGCTCACGTTCGACTGGCATCTTCTGCTTTCCGAGAGACTCCAGTGTCATGCGCAGGAAATCCGCAAAACTCGTAAGCAGCGTCTCGGCGAGCGCTGGATTGATGCCAACGAGCGTGCGCAAAGTTGCAAGAGTCGAGAGAAGAAAATCGGGCCGCAGCTCGAGCATCACCGAGCTGAGGCGCGCTGTCGTCAATTCCGCTCGCATTTGGGCGGCTGCAACGTCTCGCTCCCTGATCCAGCCTTCAATGCTCGCGCGCTGCGTAATTCCTACGATGATTGCATAAGCGCAGATGTTCCAGAAGATATAGTCGATCGAAATCGCCTGAAATACAGAGCGCTGCTCGCCATCGACGAGGGCAGCACATGCAGTGAGATGCCCGATAGAGATAATGCTGGCCGAGATGAGGTGGACGGGCAGGGCGATGCGCAGGTTGCCACGCTGAATCGGGAATCGCCGGCCGAGGAATATTGCGATCGGCGTAATGCCGATCCACAGGCCTGTGTAGATCGCGTGTCGAAGCAGAACCGCTGAAGTCGGATCGGGTGAATTCGGACGACGCAGGTAGATATAGATGAAGCTCGATGTGAGCATGAGGGCGGCGGCAACGAGCCATGCGCTGATCATCGAGACCGCGCTGGTAGGCTCGTCCGCAGGCCGCTCCTTTTCGAGAGCCGCGATTTCCGGAACGCGCGCAAACTCTGAAGTGACGTTTAGCGAGGCAGGATCGATGAGCGATTCCTCCGGTACCATCGGCTCCGGAGATTCTGCGGATGCACGATGAAGGGGAAGTCGCAGCAGAACCTCAACTCCTCCTTGGTCGTGAGCGACGAGCTCGAGTGACTGCGAATCCTGATACAGCGTCAGCAAACGCTCGCGGATGTTCGCGAGACCGATTCCCAATCCGCCCTTTCCTTCTGCGAGCCCGGCGCCGTTGTCGTAGACGCTGAGCACGAGATGCTCTCCGTGGACTGATGCGCGGAACTCGATCAAGCCTCCCGAGCGTCTGCGAGAGAGTCCGTGTCGAATTGCGTTTTCGACGAGTGGTTGAAGGAGCAGTCGCGGCACGAGTGCATCAGCGGCGTCCGGTTCGATTCGCTCGGAGATCGAAAGCCAATCCGGGAATCGCATGCGCTGGATTTCCAGATACGGATACAGTGCATCCAGCTCCTGGCGAAGAGTGACCTCCTGTCCGACGCCGGCTTGAGTTGCATAGCGAAGCAGTGAAGTGAGATGCTCGACCATTCTCGCTGCGGTGGCCGGTGCTTCGTGCGCAAGCTCGGAAATGCTGCCGAGTGCGTTGAAGAGGAAATGGGGCTGAAGCTGAAGGTCGAGGTAGTGTAGCTGGGCCCGCGCGATCTCTTCTTTCAGCGCCGCTTCCCGGCGTTCGCGCTTTGCAAGCTCTCCACCCGCTTCGAGTACTCGTGCAAGTATGAGTGCGGCGACGTACCGGACGGCTTCGATGTCCGCGAAGTACATGAGCGTGACCCAGAACGGGACCATCGGTCCGTTTTCGGTCAACAAGGTTACGGTGACCCTGCGAACTACCGTCTGTGTGAGCGCCAGGATGACGAAGAGCGGAAAATGAATCGGAATGCTCAGCAGCATGGAGCTGGTGCGCTTTCGCGCTTCGCGGTCCATCATCGCAACGAGCGGAGTCATTGCCGCCCACAGCCAGACTCGCGGCATGAACTGAGCGAAGCCGCGAGCAACGTACTGCAGCTGGTACTCGCCGTTCATGAGCGCGGCGATGATCGTTTGCGACAGACCGAAGAGGGTCCAGGCCGCAAAGATGATGGCCCACCGTGGGGTGTGCCTTGTTGAGTAGGACTCGTCCATTTCGACTGCGGTGGCGCTCGGGGGCATCGGGATAAAACTGTACCTGCAAGTGGGACGAGTGCGAGTATC
>JBDTNA010000018.1:0-17742 GCA_039933985.1 Gemmatimonadales bacterium
GTTCGTATTCCGAGTTCGCGATAGTCCTCGGGGAGGTTCGCGGCTATCTGCCTGCAGCAGATTATCGAGTACACAACGTTCCCATGTGTATCCGCCATCGCGGGGTAGTTTGGGCACCTAGAGAACGGGAGGAAACTTCAGTGACTTCTCAGCGCGACTCCCAACATGTCTCCAGCGCCTTCGCATTCTCGACGTGAATTTCCGCCCACGTACTCCTTAAATTACTTCCCTGCCTCTAACGAATCGAAACCACTTCTGCGTCCTTCAGCGCAAGCAAATACTCTAGAATCAGTTCGAGAGGAACCGGTCCATAGATTGCCGAGACGGCGTTTGCAATATCGATCACTCTCATGGGAAAGCGCACGTGATTGAGCACCTCGTACGCGTAGTCCCCGCCTGCGCCTCGCAACCCCTGGTACTCCAGTAACCGCAGCTTCGACACACGTTCGGCACCGAGCTTGTCGCTGAGATAATCGTAGCCGAACACGCTCATGGGCCCACGAACATCAGGATTCCGAACAAAGATTTGCCCCGTCACTCCACTTGTTTTGACTGGCGCGACAAGCATTGTCGTATCACGTGATGACCGAACGCTCAAAATGCTGAAAGCTGTCGAATCGTAGTATCTATAGTATTGACGCAGGTATTCAGCATCGCGTCGATCGAGGCCGACCAGCCTCTCATTCATTCGCAGCTGACGCCGAAGCGAACCGGCAACGACAGATCGCTTGACCTCGGCGCTATCCATTGCTGACATAGATGCGAGGAAGTACCCACTCGCCGCCCCTATGAATGCCGCCCGCAACAGCTTCGTCGGATCGATCCTCTCCGGCGTATCCCACGTCGTATGGATGTACCTGTCCGGCCAGTCGTGAAGATAGATCGCCGGAATTCCCCACGACGCATCGCTGTAGATCTCGTGATCGCTCCCCATGTCGAACTCGTCGAGAAGAGCGAGCAGCGGCTCTCTCACTCCCTTCGCGGACACGAGCGGATACTTCGACTCACCCGTCGCCGCGTACTTGTACGTCTGCTCGTTCACCCACGCACCGAACGCCTGGCCGATGTCGTACACGAACGACGGCAGACTGCCGGGACCCGCGCTCACATGAAACACCGACTTGCTCTCGATGCCGCCGCCAACCATGTCCATGTGAACAACGGCCTTGATCCGTTTCGCCCATTCCGGCTTTGAATTCAGAATCGCCATCGTCCCTTCGACTTCCGGTGGCCACACGAACCGAATCGTGCGCGCGGGCCGCGGAATCTTACCTTCCCTGATCAGCTTCGACAGCGTGACACCGACCTCGAGTATCGTCGCACATCCGCTCGCGTTGTCGTTCGCGCCAGGATTCGGATGATCGAGATGACACGAGAACACGATCTCTTCGTTGCGCAGCTTCGGATCGGCGCCGAATATCGCTGCTGTTACAACGGAGTACACACCCGGATGCTGCCCGGCCTTCACCTTAGCATGCATCGTGATCTGCTCGCCGCGCGCGAGTCTGTCCTTGAACGACTTCGCCATCGCCGGCGACACCATGAACGCGAACGTCTTCGTCGGCGAGAACGAATCGAGATGCCCCCACCTCACGAGATCGGCATTCTCTCCCCACCATGCAGTGTGCTGATTCTGCGCGTAGCTCACGATTCCCGCCGCACCATACTTCGCGATGCCCAGAGGAACTACCCCATCGGCCTGCGATGAGACGAGAATCAGCTTCCCGCGAACGTTCTTGCCCGCATACTCCGATTCTTTGCTGCCGTCGCCGACATCGACGAGCTCCGCAGTTACATCGCCGGTCTCGCTGTCTTCGGCGAGCGACATCGTCTGCTTCTCCCAGCTCGTCACCAGAGCCGAAGGCTTCCACTCTGTACCCTCTCGCTTCATCTCCCACAACTCGGCGAGCTCGGCATCCCACGGCGGACGCGAGCGCTGCGTTCCGTAGAAAATCTTTCCGTCCGCGGGAAACTCTTCGATCCTCACGCTGTCGAGCCCCGCTTGACGAGCCTTCGCCGCAATCAGCTCCGCAGCTGCGCGAAACGGACGCGATCCACGGACTCGATGGTTGCTAGAGATGCCTTTTATTGTCTCGAGCGCACGCTCGCCCGAAAGATTCTTCGCGAGCGCATCGATTACCGGCGCACTCAGCAGCGGCGCGGGCTGCTGGGCCGAGGCCGCGGAGGTTAGCAGAGCGAGCGCAATAGCGAGGCGTCTTGTCATGGCCGAAACTATACCATACTTGTGTCAGCACTGCCCGTCGAAGGCCGGTAGATTCATTTCCTCAACCCGTAACAACTGAAAATGCAGATAGCGACCTACGCTGGGTTCGTCCTGATCGGTGTCATTCTCGCGGCCGGCCTCATCATCGGGCTGATGGATGTCGTCCGCGGAGCGCCGGTCGAAAGCGTCGGCAAACCCGGCGACGCCACATCGTGCCCGGCAATCGACGATCCTTTCTTTCGCGAATCGATCGAGCTTCTCACACACGTCAAGCTCAGGCCCGGACATCAGGTTGAGTTCTTCATCAACGGCGACGAGACGTATCCTCCCCTGTGGGAAGACCTCCGCACCGCCAAGAAGTCGATCACGATGCAGCTGTACTTTTGCAACAAGGGAAAAATGGCCGACACGCTGCTCGAGATTCTCGTCGAGCGCGCGAAGGCGGGAGTCGAGATCTACCTGCTTCACGACGCGTTCGGCACGACACTGCCGGATGAATTCTTCGAAGCCCTGAAGAAAGCCGGCGTCAACGTCAGGCCCTTTCGACCTTTCAGCTTCAAGTCCCTTCAGAAAATTCAGCACCGTGCGCACATCAGGGTAATCGTGATCGACGGCGCGGTCGGATACACCGGCGGTTTCGGTATCGACGACAAGTGGTACGGCAACGGGCGCATCAAGGATCAATGGCGCGACACGAACGCCCGCTTCACGGGACCGGCAGTGCGGCAGCTGCAGGCGACCTTCGTTGTATGCTGGGCAGAAGCGTCAGCGAATCTCCTGACCAGCGACTCTCTCTTCCCTCCTGGCGGCCGCGCCGACCATGGCTCGGAAAAAAAGGAGGACGGCGTGCTCGCCGCGGTCCTTCATGCCTCCCCTACCATAGGTAGCACTTCGGCAGAGCGCTTCTTCGTTTTGAGCATCGCTGCCGCGCGCGAAAAATTGTACATCTCCAATTCATACTTCGTCCCGCACAAGGCATTTCGCGACTTGCTCTGCGATGCGGTTCACCGTGGCGTCGATGTCCGGATCCTCACGGTTTCCGGATCGAGCGACGTAAAGAGCACGTGGTATGCGGGCCGGGCTCGCTACGAAGAGTTGTTCCGTGGTGGGGTGCGAATCTTCGAGTATCAGCCGGCCATGATGCACGCAAAGACGATCGTCGTCGACGGTACGTGGGTGTCTGTCGGGAGCATGAACGCGGACAACCGGTCGATCTCTTTCAATGAAGAGTCGAATCTCGTCGTGCTCGACAAGGGGGCCGGCCGCCGGATGGAGGAGATGTTCCTCGAAGACCTGACCTTCTCAAAAGAAATCGAGCCCGCTGAATTCGCGAAGCGCGGATGGAAGGAGAAAGTGGCCGAGCATGCGTGTCACTTGATCTGGCGTGTTCTCTAAAATTCGTCCCCTGAAATGGATTTCACTGTCTGCCGCGATCTTGCCGATCGCAGCCTTAGCCCAGACTCCACCACCGCCCCGTACGATTCTCGCCATCGGTGCTCACGCGGGCGACGCCGAAATAACCTCCGGCGCGCTCCTAATCCGCCAGCACAAGAAAGGCGACCGCATCGTCATCCTTCATATGACCCTGGGCGAAGGCGGCAATCCGAAAATCACGCCCGGCGCTTACGGCGCCCAAAAGCGCCGTGAAGCGCTCGCTGCCGACTCCGTTATCGGCGCCGAATCGATCTTCGCACCGTACAAGGATGGCGAAATTCCCAACGACGAAGCCGCTCGGCGCTATGTCGCCGACGTGATTCGACAGGTGAAGCCAACCAACATCATCACCCATTGGAAGAACAGCATTCACAAGGACCACTCGAACACGAGCGCAATCGTCCAGGACGCAGTTCTGCTTGCGTCACTTCCCGGTGTCGTAACCGCGCATCCTGCGCATCGCGGAATTCGCGGCATCTGGTACGCGGAAAACTGGGAAGACTCCGAAGGATTCCAGCCCTACATCTCCGTCGATGTGTCGGAGGAAATCGCACAGTGGCGCGAGGCGGTCTCGAAGTACGAGTTCATCCGTGGCGGAATCTCGAGCTTCAGATACATCGAGTACTACGACGCGCTCTCGATTGTTCGTGGCGCAGTTGCCGGAAAAATGCGCGCGGTGTCCTTCGACATCGACAGTTTCGGAAAACGGAGAGTGCTGGACTCGCTTCCTTAGGCGTCGATGAGACCTCGCTTAACACGATGGCTTCTTCCAGGCCGCCCCACAGCAATCAGACAAACTTCAGCGCTTCTGCAATGGCTCTAATTTGCCGTCGGGCCGCAAGACTTGAGGAACGATGTCGAGCGTCTTTTCCCAGGGGCCTTCATTCAGCGGTCTCGCCAACTGCTGCGATCTTAGACTGAAGTTTCCCGGATTGAACGGGTCGGCAGCACTTCGATTCACCACATATCCAATGTCAGAGAGGCTTCCGACAGTTATCAGACTGAACGGGCTCGGCCCGACGTTAGAATAACCTGTCATCAGTTCAGCATTAAATACCGATTCTCGCCAATGCGCTCCCGCAGTCCCCTGCCCACCCGTGTTCTCGACGGGCACCGAACCTGAGCATGTGATCGCGCCACCTAAATCGAAACAACCCTGCCTGCCTTGCAATCCCACATAGCCCACCGTGGGAAGATCCAGGTTCACCAGCAACCCATTCACAGACCAGAACGTCTGGCCAATGCCAAGCACATGCAGCATCTCGTGGATGATCACATCCTGAAGCGTACCGTTCGCGGCCATCGCCGCAATGTCATCAATGTCGAATTGCATCCTGCCAACGGCCGTCAAATAGCGCGACGAGGAACTTCGAAATAGACAAGGACCAGCTTGGCCGAGAATTTTTCCCGGACCATCGATTGGTATTATTGAGGCGTAGATAATCACATCATCGATCAGCTCGTTTAGCGGTGCGACGCCGGTTGCTCCGCACGCTGAGACGACGTCGATGTTGGTCGCGAGCACGTTGACTATATCGCCGACCACAACCCCGCGAATTCTCGCCGCGGCATTTGTGAATATCGCCCGCTGCTCTGAGCTCATCGCGGGTCCAAAAAACCGGATGTCGATGTCGTAGCCCGACTGAACGCTTGCGCTTGCCGTTGTTGAGAAATTCCCGAAGCTTGCTCTCACAGCTTGGGGTGCAGCACTGCGGCCGAGCGTCCAGCCATTTAATACGGCAACCCCATCCGTATCAGTAGTCGCGGCTGAATTTGAAATACTGCCGCCGCCGCTCTGGACAGAAAACGTCACTACCCTGCCCTGGACGCCGTTGTTGAACAGATCAACGACGGCGAACCTTACCTGACTAGCCAGGGGCGTGCCGGCCATCGAGCTCTGCGCGTTTCCCGAGACAACACTCATCGAGGAAACTGGCCCAGGGGCTGCAACTGCAGAAAACGTAACCAAGGCCGCCCCTGACGTCATCGTCAGTGTATTCATGCCCTTAATAGTTCCTAGGCTCCAATTCGTCACAGCTACGGAGCCGAGACCATCAGATGTGATTGACGTAGGCGCCTGTCCACCTCCCGTGATTCCCACCGAGATCGATGCTGCGGGAATTGGATTGTCGTTTTGGTCCATCAGTGTCGCAGCGGGACCCGGGCCTACAAGCGAACCAACCACTCCGGGAAGATTCACGTTTGGTGCGAGAAACTTTGCCGGTGCCCCAGGAACACTTTCGATAGTCACGACTGCTGCAGTCAAGCCAGTAGTGGAGACTGATACTGTGTTGGTACCCACTCGAGTGCCAAGTGTCCAGACTCCAATCGATGTCGGGCCTACGATCGTTTTTGTGGGTGTGCTTGTTAAAGTTCCGCCGCCAGCCACAACCGCAATTGTAATCGGAACTCCCGCCATTGCGTTTCCGTTCTGATCCTTGACGACAAACGTCGGAGCAACCGGGGCCGTATGCCCCGCAGTCGCATTGGACGCAGACGTTGCGATGAACTCAATCGCCGTCGGTTTGGACGGCGCCGACCCGTCGATGCACGCAGCCAGTGCTAGCAGAAGAATTGGAGGTCGAGTTAATCCAGGTCGCATACGCTGAGTCAAACCAGAGGAAAAATGAATTCATGAGAAATCACCTGTCCTACGACTCGCGACAGCGCCTTGCGCAACACTCCTACTCGCACTGTCGAGGGAAGAACGCTTGAACTCGGGCTGCACCGTTACCAGAGTTGGCGGCGAAGCGTCCTCACAAGCCGACAATGGTGGATAACACGATCTACTCGAGCACTAAGGAGTCATGATGCAGTTGCGTTCAGCGTTGATGCTTACTTGCCTCTCGATCGCCTCGACGATGCCAAATTTGGCCTCGGCTCAAGGTGTCGCTGCAGGAGCTCGCGACTCCAATGGTCGCATCCTCACCAAAGTCGTTGTCACAATGAACGAGCCAGGTGCGTTCGGTCGGCCCGCGGCTGATTTAACCTTTTTGGTTGTAGCGCCCGATGGCGATCGTACTTCCATTCGAACCAACGAAGCGGGGGTCGCGAGCACCTGGCTTGCCGCCGGAACCTACCGGTTCGTGACGCCTGATCCACTCATCTGGGAAGGGTTTGCATATACATGGGACCGCGTAATTCTTGTCGACAGCAGAACTGGAGTAGTTCAGCTGACACAGGACGAAGCGCGATCAGTTGCGTATGCACCGGGTGACCCACGCGCTGCACGCACGAGCGAACCGGTATCGCTTTCGTCCAAACCGGCGGCTTGGAAGGCTTCGGCCCCTCCGACTCAAGATCTGCGTGCGGCTGCCATACCAGTTTCAGCGAAATCTACGCCTGTGAAAGCTCCAGCCGTTGCAGCGCGCGCGCCAATCGCTGTATCACCCGAGGCTCGCAACGTCGATGAAAATCAGAACAGCCCGGTCATGCAACGAAACGCGAGCACCAAACTTCGTTCTGGGTTCTGGTTCAACCTAAGTACAGGGTACGGCGCCATTTCCTGCAAGAATTGCAGCTCGGCACTTGGCGGTTATAGCGGTGGCTTGTCGCTGGGAGCGACTGTCAGCCCTCGTGTACGGTTTGGAGTTGGAACAACGAGCTGGTATCGCTCGGAAGGCGGGGATGCCCTGGTAGCCGGAACTCTGGATGCGCGAATTCGTTTCTATCCAAGCACGAGCGGAGGATTTTTTCTCACAGGTGGGGCTGGCGCTGGAACAATTGGAGCCGCCCTTGCTGACTATGGAGCAGCCACCGAATACGGTGTAGGCGTGATGCTCGGCCTCGGCTGGGATGTTCGCTTGGGAAATGCCGTCAGCCTTACCCCATTCTGGAATGGGTTTGCTGTACAAACTGAGAATGCTGATGCCAACGTTGGACAACTAGGTTTGGGTCTGACATTCCATCAGTAGACAAGCTGTCGCGGCGAACTCACGAGGAAGCTGGCAGCCGCCGCTTCTTCGCGAATTCGCGAACAGACGTCATCTTCATCGGATATTCATGCAGAGGCGGCTCGCCACCTGGATTCTTGCCGCGTGCGAGACTGAGCATCAGCGCCGAAAACGTTTTCTCCATGGGATTCTCGGTTGCACTCCACTGAGCTTCCAATGCCGCTTCGGGAATCTCCGTCACGGTTAGTGACCTACCGAATTCCTCCTCGAAGATCCGCACCGCATCACGTTGACTGATTTCCTCGGGACCACCGAACTGAATCGTCACATCCTTCGCGGCAGGATTGTTCACGGCCTGCACGGCGAGCTCAGCCACATCATTTGCTGATACGTAGCGGAGTTTTGCATTACCTTCGCCATACACCTTCGCTGTCCCGAGAACAGGATCGGCAAAAAGCATGGGGCCGAGCCAGTTCTCCATGAAGAATGACGGTTGAATGATCGTGTAATTCAGCCCGCTCGACTTGAGATAATCCTCGACCTCTCCCTTCGCCCTGACGATTGGAGCATCCGGCATACCTGAGCGATCGAATGAAATGAAGAGAAATCGCTCCGCACCTTGAGCCTTGGCGGCATCGATGAGACTGCGCGTGCCTTCGCTGTCGGTTGCCTCGAAGGAATCCCCCGGCTTGGCAGTGGCGATGATACTCACCGTCGAAATCACTGCCTTCACTCCTCGACACGCCGAGCGAAGCGAATCAGGATCCTTCAGGTCGCCGTGCGCGATTTCCGCTCCGGCCTTCGCGAGTGAATCAACCTTCCCGGAGTCTGATGTACTGCGAACAAGCGCTCGCACCGTTTCCCCGCGCTGGATAAGACGGCGAACAATTTCCGATCCCAGCGCTCCGGTAGCACCCGCGACGAGAATCATAGCTTGCTTCTCCTTCCAAGAGAGTGACGTGCGACCGATGCGGAAAAACTACGCCGACTCTACCTCAGCGCCAGCAGTGCCTCGAGCTCCGGCAACTGATCGATGTCCTTAGGCCGGCCGGTCGCGCGCTTTGCGTCGATGAGCGCGGGCAGGCTCAACACTCGAAAGCCAATGTCGAACGCTTCGACTCGCACTGATTGAGATCGACAATCACTGTAGCTGCCCACACCCCTGATGTCGTCCAGAACATCGATGAACCCGTGATCCGTCGTAAGTGTCATGATTGGCGTCGTGCGAAACTGTCGTGCATCCATAAAAAAAGGCAGGCCCACTTCTATCCCGCGGGGATAAGAGTTCCATAACGACAGCAGACCAGCGAGGCGGTCGATGTTGTTACTCTCCCGATCGTAGCAGATGTCGAGATCGTCGGTGATACGTCTCGATCCGTGAGCGCTCGCTGCCAGTCCTCCGACAACGACGAACTTCACGTCGGCATCGCGCAGTCCCTGGAGCATGGCGGCGAAGCTCATGACCTGGCGGTGCGCATCGACCTGATGAATGCCGCGTTCTCATCGGCGCGCTGCAGCCTCTCACCGACCGAGAGCTTCAGCCCTTCTCGAAGCAAGCCGACGTCGACACCGTAGCGAGAAGCTTTTTCCAGCACGTCGCTCTTTCGTTTCGACTGCACCCGCTGTCGCCCGCGCCGTCGCGCACCGCCGAGGGTCAGAGCCGCCGATAGTGCCGCGGTGTGAGAGGATCGAAATCGCGCCATGTCGATGACAATGGCCGTATTTCCATCCGCGCGTTCGGCCACCACACCGGTCGTACACCCGTCGGGAAGGCCGAGCGCCTCGTCGGCGAGCTCGGCCGCTCTGTTGAGAGGGACCTGAAGTTCCTGGGTCAGCATCCGAACAAGGCCGAGCCATACTGATTCAGCGACGGAGTAATTCAGTCGCCGGTTCAGGAGGCGGCCGGTGTTCTCGATCCATTTCTCGTCGGCCATGACTGCCATAGCGAACTGGGAGCGCGTCATCCTTAATTATGCCTACTTATTAGGTATAATTCAACCCTGTCGACCTGACCCAAATCCCGGACACTCGCTCGTCCAGTTTTACGGACAGCACTGCTCCTCTCGACCCAGTCTCACCATCGAGACATCGTTGCGCTGCAATGACTTGCAACGTTCAGACAATTGCGGCGCGGCGAATGCCTTAGTCGCCAGGTTCCTCAGGATGCAGAGATGCTGTTTCGTTTGGTCAGCGCACTGGCGCTCACCTGGCTGCTTACACAGCCGCACTACGCTCACGCCCAAGTCACACTCGATGACGTAACCCGCGCGGTTCGCATTGGCTCGGCCATCCTCGAAGCGAGCGACGCTATCGGAGCAAGGTCGGGTCGAACTGTTTCGTCACGCACGGCAAGGCGAGCAGTCGATACGGGAGATGACTATGTCGGGGTTCCCTATGTCTGGGGCGGGAGCACTCCGCGCGGGTTCGACTGCTCCGGATTCGTGCAGTACGTCTACCGCGAAAACGATGTCGAGCTTCCGCGCACTTCACGGCAGATGGCGCATGCAGGCGCTGCTGTGTCTCCGAAGATCCGCAATCTGCGCGAGGGAGACCTGATGCTATTCCGCGGACGAAACGGGGTGATCAACCACGTCGCTCTTTACGCCGGCAGAAACCAGATTCTCCACTCGTCGTCGAGCGGTAAGGGTGTCCGTTATGACGACCTCTCGAGCACGCGCGGGAAGTACTTCGTGTCGCACTTCGTCGCTGCCCGCCGCGTTACTCAGAACGGGCGCTCACTTGTGGAGTCTCTGGCTTTGCTCTACCGGAAGTATCCGTTCGACGGATTCGACCTGCCGGACGGAGCTCCGAAGATCTGGTAAACAGTCTCGACCTTCGGAACTATGGGACGAACACGGCTCCGTGCGGAGTAACCTTTCCCTTCACCCCGTTCGGCCATGTCACATTGAGAAAGCTGACACCGGCTTTCGTCGCACCTGCGTCCTTGAATCTCTCATCCCACACAATCTTCCCTGAGGATGCATCGAACCGGCCGAGCATCACCAGCGGGATACCGTCGCCCTGGTCGGTGACTACTACGCGGTCGCTAGACGGATCGCGCGCGATCCAGTGCGGATAGAATGTCGAGTCCATCGGAAGCGACGTCACTTCCCGGGGATGAGACGGATCGGAAATGTCGAGTGTCGAGAACCGGTGGGCGTATGCAATCGGCATCACCATGTACCTGCCAGCGATCGTCGGAACTGAACAGCCGATGTTCTTCGGATGCTCCATCACCAGCACGCGCTCGATCTTTGGGTCGCTGTCAAGTCCGGTGAGCCGATAGAACCCGCAGTAGTACGTGTTCATCATCACTGTCTTACCGTCTGCGAGCGTTCTCACTTCGAACGGGTACATGTACGCCGAATCGGATGCAACTTCCGGAACCTGAACTGTCTTGAGAAGCTTGAGGTCGGACATCCGCCAAACCTGAACCACATTCGCCGTTCGCTCGGTATCCATCGGGCTGCTCGTCGTCACCATCCGGTCGATCAGAGGAAGTGTCGTTATGCCGTACGTACGGATGTGTGCTCCGGGAAACGAAGGATCGATCGAGCTGCTGTACCGCACGATCTTCCCTTTGTCGTCGATTTCCGCGACGCCTCCCGGATTTCCCGGGCCCTTGTCCATGCCATGCTGAATCGTCGCGATGATGTGGCCGTTCGGAAGTCGCGCGAACGAATGCATCATGTGGGAATTGGGTACAGCTTCAGTTCGTGCAGTTATGCGCGGGTTCGCCGCATCGCTGAAGTCGACGAGATACGACCTGTCCGCGCCGTAATCGTTCAGGAAAAACTTGCCGTTTTTCGGCAGCTGAAACTCGGAGTGGTGCGGCACGTTGCCGGCGGTATCGACGGTGATCGCATTGATGACGGTTCCGTACTTTGAACTGGCAGGATTCGCGTCGATCACGACGAGACTGTTGATGCCTTTCGTCGCCGGGTTGCCACTCCCGGCCCACACATAGAGGTACCGCGCCGGCTTGGTGGCAGCCTGGCCGCCCGCCTCGCTGGAGGCACCCACTACTATAGTGAGAGCAGTTGCCAGAAATCCTGCGTAGCGTGGGCGCATGGTGTCCGTTGGTGGGGGAGGCCGATAATATACGACCATGGAACTCAAGGACCGGCTTCAATCCACCCTCGGATCCGCCTATTCGATCGAACGGGAGCTCGGCGGCGGCGGAATGTCGCGCGTCTTCCTCGCCCGCGAAACTTCCCTTGGACGAAACGTCGTCGTCAAAGTCCTCGGCGGAGACGTCGCAGCCGGGCTGAGCAGTGAGCGTTTCGCGCGGGAAGTCCGGCTCGCTGCATCGCTTCAGCATCCGAACATCGTTCCGGTCCTCACAACGGGAGTCGCCGACGGCATCCCGTACTACACGATGCCATATGTCAAAGGCGAATCGCTTCGCGCGCGGATGCATGACCTTGGCACACTCCCCCGTCGACAGATCATCTCGATTCTTCGCGATATCGCTCGCGCACTCCAGTACGCGCACAGCGAAGGAGTAATTCATCGAGACATAAAACCGGAGAACGTGCTCCTCTCCGGCGATGCAGCCGTGGTCACGGATTTCGGAATCGCGAAGGCTATCTCATTGGCGCGGACATCAGGTGCCGGCGAACAGACGATGACGTACGACGGGACAATCACGCAGGCTGGTTCCGCAGTTGGAACGCCGGCCTACATGGCTCCCGAACAAGTTGCGGCAGCCGAGATCGATTATCGCGCTGACATATACGCGTGGGGTCTCATCGCATATGAGCTCCTCGCGAGTGTTCATCCTTTCGCCGGAAAAGTGAACACTCTTCAGCTCATGAGTGCGCAGCTGGCCGAGAAGCCGGCGCCGCTCGAATCGAGAGCGTCAGACGTTCCGCCACCGCTTGCTGATCTCGTAATGCGCTGCCTGAACAAGGAGCCCGACGATCGACCTGCATCAGCATCGGAGCTTCTCGATCAGCTCGAGACCACTCATGAATCTCAAGAGCGAGTGTTGCCAGCGCCGGCTTCGCCGAAACGATCGCGCTACATGATCCCGGCAGTGACGATTGGCGTGGCTGCTCTTATTGCAATCGCAACGTATGCATTCACTTCAACACGGCGGAAGACAGAGGCGTCGGATGCAATAAGTTCAGTGGCTGTCCTTCCGTTCGCCGACACGCAGGCCGATTCGTCAAACGCGTATTTCGGCGAGGGTATCGCCGACGAGCTGATGACCGCGCTCGGCAAAGTCCCCGGTCTCCGCGTTGCATCGCGCACATCGGCTATCGCGATGGGAAGACGGCGCGATCTCGATATGCGGGAGATTGGACGCCAGCTTGGCGTCTCCACCGTTGTCGAAGGCACTGTGAGAAGATCTGGAAATCAGCTTCGCGTCACGGCTCAGCTAACCAACGCGAGCGATGGCTTGACCATTTGGAGCGATGCATACGAACGGAACAACAAGGACGTCTTCGCGGTGCAGGATGACATCACTCAGGCGATTGTCGCTGCGCTTCGCCCTGAATTCGCTTCCCGGTCATCGATACTGACGCGAAGCAGCGCGATGGGGCCAGGTACGTCCGATCCCGAAGCGTACGATTTATACCTTCGCGGATTGTACCTGGTCGAGAGGCGAGGTCCCGGTGTCGGCCGCGCTGCGGATTATTTCAGTCAGGCGATCGCCAAAGACTCGAGCTTCGCCCGCGCGTATGCATCACTCGCGTCCGCTCTCGAGCTCTTTCCCTATTTCATGGGCGTTCCTCACAGGCGAGTCGAAGCGAGAGCTCGCGCTGCGGCCGAGCGAGCTCTCAAGCTCGATCCCGTGCTTGCCGAGCCACATGTGGCCATGGCGATGGCACACTGGCACGCGTCGCGGTGGAATGAAGCGGATGCTGAATTCCGTCGGGCTCTCGCGGCAGATTCGACATCCGCGGTTGCACACACGCAGTACGGCCGGTACCTCCTGAGCATCGGCGACATTGCCAATGCGATCAGTCAATTTCGGACCGCGCGCAGGCTCGACCCGCTTGCGGCAACTTCGTCGATGTGGCTTTCACATTCGCTTGCCTACGCCGGCGATTGGCAGGCCGCGCTCGCGGAGGGGAAACGCGCGCGAGAGCTGGATCCCAATCTGCTGAACAACCGGACGATACTCGTTTTCGACCTCATTCGTGCGGGGCGTGCCGAGGAGGCTCGCCCGATCGTGGTCGGAGCTGAAAACATTCCTACCGGATTCAACGGCATGCAGGCGAACGCACTGGAAACCCTCGGCGAAAAAGCCAGGGCCGCTGCAATTCGTTCGCGGCTCGATGCGATGCCCGATACGACATGGATGATTCACACTGCACGTGCATACGCGTATCTCTCAACGCCTGATACTACCCGCGCGCTGACGGAGATGGAAAAGGCTGTCGATGACGAAATGATTGCTCAGGTGATTCCATTCGCCGACCGCATGTACGACCCGGTCAGGCAAAGTGCGCGATTCGCCGCCGTTGTGCGGAAAGCTGGACTCGAAGGCCGCCGACTGACTGATACGAATGGCGGTCGCTCGTCCCGGTAATAGCAGGACAATTCGTCAGCGGGCGACCTTGCTCATGTATGCATCGCGCCGATCGTCGCGCGTAATCACGAAAGCTCTCTTCAAGTCGCCCGATACTGACACGATGAACGCCGGCGAAATCGGCCGCTGTGTGCTTCCAAGACGGCGCGCCGGTACACCTTCCTTCAGAAGATAGAACGTCTGTGACTCAGGTGTGTCGCTGATGATTCCGATCAGCGATCCATCGGTGAGCCAGAGGGGACCGCCATCCTCCCCGAAGGATTGATAGACCTGGGTAAACCGGTTCTCGCCTGGCGACAGGACACCAAAACCGAGTGAATCCTCATACGGTGCCTTCCATCCCGCAAACGCGATTCTGCCGTCCCGGTTCCCCGACACCCAGAAAAGATTCTTGTACCAGGCAGGAGCTTTGAAACGGCGAGACTTTGGCTCGCTATCGCGTTGTACTTCTATGGTGGTTCCAGTTCCCGGAATCCATACCCATGCGTCACCGGATCTCGTGACATCGTTGAGGCCGACTCCCCTGATCTCGCGCACCGATCTTCGTTGCCTTGTCCGGTAATCAAAGAGCGAAAGGATAGTCGTCGAATCAGTCATATCCATGAGCTTGATTGTCATCGAATCGAGCGGAATGGCGCTTCTGTGACGACCGGGGATCGGGATCTCAGTGAGGCTGCCGAACGGGACTACCGAAAACTCACTGCTCCCCTGCTGGATCTCCCGGCCGATCACGCTGATCGCACCATCCGGAGAAATGGCGCCCCGTAATCCGCCAGTAGCCACAGCGAGAGGTCGGGCATCGCTGAACTTGTTGGTGACGAGGTCGTTGAACGGAAGCGACCATCCCGAGTAGCTGGTCACGCCTTCGTCATACACGAGAGTTCCGCCGTCTCCGCTCACACTCATTCCAGTTGACCTGCCTGTGTAAACCGTGTCCGCCTTCTGGGACAGCTTACCTGTAGCAGACTCGAGCGGAAAGCGAAGAATGCTTCGCGACGTTGTCCCCCGCGGAATTGCGTACACCCACAGCGCGTCTGTGCTTCCGGTCGCACCTCCTTCCACACCCCGCGGCATGCTGATCGAAGACACATTGGTGCCATTGCGCTCGACAATGTCGAATCGGGTTGTCTCGTCCTTTGTCGTTTGACGAATGAAGCGATTCGTTCCCGGTATTCCGTAGAAAAAAGCATTGCGTTCAGTCCCGCCCTCGACCCGCACACTGTCGATAGGAACACCATCGATACCGCCGAAGAGCATCCAGGTAGATCGAGCACTGAGGTCGCCGCGTGACATGACGAGCGAGTCACCGTTGGCGTAGAAGCTTCCCCATGGAATCGCGAGATATCGCGGAGTGCCATCGACCAGAGATATCAGCCACGTGCCGTACGCACTGTTGATCGATCCGAGCATCACCATGTTGCGCCTGTCAGGACTGATCTCGATTCGGTACACAGCGGTCGCACCCTCGACGAGTGTACGTTTTCCTCCGCTGGCGATATCCTTCACCTCTATGCCGTAACGACAACCGATGCTCGTGCAATTCGTTACTACATATGCGAGAGTTTTTCCGTCGTCGGAAATTGTCGGCAGCGATGCGCCGCCGGTGGTAGTGAGCTGTGTTCGATCTCGCAGTGTCGCTGGAATTCTTCCAGGCCCCGCTGATCCATGGCCAGCCATGTACACTGCGAATCCAATCGCGCCAGTTGCCGCGATGCCTCCCGCAATCCACGCGATGCTTCGCTTCGGCGCTTTCACAACAGTCTCCGGCGATGCTACCGCCAGCGCTCGAACGAACTCTCCCGCTGAGCTGAACCTGTCAGCAGGCACTTTCGACAGCGCCTTTTCGGTCGCGCCTTCCATCGCGGTCGAGATTGTCGGGCGTACTACCCGCAACCTTACCGGTCTCTCCGTCAACAGCTTCGCGATCATCGCCTGGGCCGTCGCGCCCGTCACCGGTGGCTCCCCCGAGATCATCTCGTAGAAAACAGCGCCGAGCGAGTAGATGTCACTACGTTTGTCGAGGGCGCGGTCGCCGGTGGCTTGCTCCGGACTCATGTACTGCGGCGTACCGAGTGACAGCCCGGTTTCGGTTAGTCGATTGCCGCCGGCTTCGCTCACTGCGAGTGCGATTCCGAAATCAGCGAGAACCGCTTCGCCCTCGTGAAGCAGAATGTTCTCGGGCTTGATGTCGCGATGCACGACACCGTGTTCGTGCGCGTAGTCGAGCGCGCTCGCAACCTGTTTTACGATCGACAGCGCTTCATCTATTCCGAGCTGTTTCTCCCGGTTGAGCTTTCCCCGCAGTGATTCCCCGCGAACGTAAGGCAGCACGTAGTAGAGAATTCCTTCGGCGGATCCCGAATCGATCAGCGTCAGGATGTGTGGATGATCGAGACGCGCGGTGATTCGCACTTCCTCGAGAAATCTTTCGGTGCCAATCACCGCGCTCAAGTCCGCGCGCAGTACCTTGAGCGCAACCTCGCGATCGTGCTTCAAGTCGCGTGCGAGATAGACAGTCGCCATGCCGCCTGCGCCGAGCTCGCGTTCTATGCGGTAGCGATCAGAAAGCGCGGCTTTCAGGCGATCGGTGGCAGGCATTCGTTGCTAAGCCTTCACCTTGTCGAACCGCAGATTCCGCACTCCACCTGATGTGACAGTGAGACCGTTCACCTTTCCGTCTTTTCCACGTGTGAACTTCACGTACCAGCCCTGCGCCCAGAAACCATCCTCGTAGATCGCAGTCAACGGTACCTTGATCGCAGGTGGACGGGTCATTGTAAGCCCGTTGAACGCCCAGACAATCGATAATGTCGCATCCGCTTCATCCGAGCGGAACGCGCCGGAATACTCTCCGAACGATGTCTCACCGTGTGGTGGCTCGGCACGAACGTATTCGACGCTGTCAAACCCCTCGGTCCACGCGCGAACCCTTCCATGCTTCTCGTCGTCGAAAAGGAGATGAGTCGTTCCGGTGATCGAGACGAAGTGCTTCGACGTAAGCGGCAAGAACAGTGGTCCGTTCGTCATCAGCAGTCGTCCATCGGCTGGAATGAAACGAAGTGGATCGTCCGTCAGCGAAGCACGATAGTAACCCTGAATCGACGCGAGCTGTCCAGCGGAAAGTTTCCTGCCGATCGTATCGGCAACCATCACGTCCGCCGTGTAGCGGGGCAGTATTACCGCAGCGGCCCTTCGTGCAAGATCGGTCGGGTTCACGTTGTTCGCATTGCAAAGCATCGCAACCGCAATTCGCGGTTCGGGATAGCGCGCCAGATACGCGCGATACCCGGCAGTGAATCCGTCGTGTTTGATCTCGGTCAAATCATGAAACGTGTCGATCACGAGACCAGCGGCGTACTTGATCTCCTTCCCGTTGGCCAATCGGCCGCGCGTAGTCTCCATCGAAATGAACTCATCTCCGCCGACCTGTTTTGTCGCGAGGTTCGCGCTCCACTTGAGAAGATCGCCGACGGTGGTGAGAAGCGCGGCATGTCCGTAGGTGTTCTCGAACGGCATCAATAACCGCCACGACTTTTCATTGCCGGAGTACGCTTGCGCACGGCCTGGAACGATACGCTGATAATCATCGCGCCAGCTCGTGTGTGTCATTCCAAGAGGGTCGAACAACTCTGCCTTCGTATACTCCGGCA